>JBITAD010000058.1:0-4613 GCA_044439945.1 Blastopirellula sp. JB062 | reverse complement strand
CGTCGTCACTTCGCGTGGGTAGAGGACGGGCATGCAGGGAATTGCCATCGCTCGTCACTGTGGAGAGAGAAAATGGGAATTAATGTCGTTGTAGCGGATGATCATGAAGTCGTTCGTAGCGGTTTAGCGAGCTTGCTAAAAGGGACCGAAATCAGCATTGTGGACGAGGCCTCGACCGGCAACGAAGCGGTCGAAAAAGCGCTTGCTCATCAACCCGACGTGGTTTTGATGGACATCCGCATGCCCGAAACGGACGGTCTTGGCGCGCTGGAGAAGATTAAGAAAGAGTCTCCCAATACTCGCGTCGTCATGCTTTCGACCTATGACAATCCGACTTATATCGCTCGCGGCGTCGCTTTGGGCGCTCACGACTACGTCCTTAAAGGATCGTCTCGCGAAACGATCGTGACCGCCATCGAAAATGCCGCGGCCGACAATCCTATCGCTGAAGACAGCTTGATGAATCGCGTTCGCGGCGCAATGGCAAAACGCCAAGAAGCCAAGCATAGCGACATTCCGCTGACCAATCGCGAGATGCAAGTATTGCGACATCTAGCGCTCGGATTAAGCAATCGAGAGATCGGACGATCGCTCAGCATTAGCATCGAAACGGTCAAAGAGCATGTGCAAAACATATTGCGAAAGATTGATGTGACCGATCGTACCCAAGCTGCGGTTTGGGCGGTACGGCGCGGCTTAGTCTAACGCTGGCTACGACATTCGAAAGTTCGCATGAACCGTCTGATTCTCAGGCGGTTTTTTTTGCGCGTTGCTCGACTGGGCGGCAGCGCTCAAAATAGGTTAGGCGACGACGTGCGTCGCCCATCTGCCATGCCCGATCGGTTCGAAACTGAGATAACTACGTCATGAATCGCCTGTTCGCTTTCTCGCTGACGTTCGCTTGTTTGATTTCTCCTCTCTTATCGCCGGCATTGATTGCGGCTGAACCGCCCGTCGATCCGAAGGGGGCTGATCAAAAAGCGTTGTTTGATAAGTTCTCAGAGACGCTCAGCGGTTCGGTGTTGATCGGCAAGTTTACCATTGCGGGGCGAGACGAAGCGCCCAAGGAAGAGCGATACGAAATTCGCAGCGTCCATAAATTAGAAGAAGGAGATCTTTGGCTGTTTAACGCGCGCGTTAAATATGGTGATAAAGACGCGATGATTCCGATGCCGCTCGAAGTGAAATGGGCAGGCAAAACGCCTGTGATTACTCTTGAGGATGTCGCCATCCCAGGACTCGGAACGTTTAGCGCCCATGTGGTGATTGACGGCGATAAATATGCCGGAACCTGGACCCACGGCGAAGTGAGCGGGCATCTGTTTGGTCGCATCGAAAAGTCGAAACCGACGAAAGAATAAGACGCCGCGCCAGCGCAGAAAAACAGAGGCGATTCCCCGATGAAATCGCCTCTGCGGAACTTGCGTTACGAAGTTATCGAAACCGCAACTATTCGGAAGGTGTTTCGCCTTCGGTCGGCTGGGGCGCCGGCTCGCCGCCGCGCGGCTTGCTCGGCGGATCTCCGCTAGGAGCGCTGGCCAAGACTTTGAGCGACTCGATGCAACTGACCATTTCTTCAAGCTTGATCTCCGACCAGCCTGCCGCTTTATGACGGATGATCGCCAGCTTCATCGCGTCAAACGCGTCTAACACGTCTTCCGGCAGTTGACCGATCTCGGTAAACGGCTTCACCAAGGCGGGCTGCTCTTCGGGCGTCGCTTCTTCCCCTTCGGCATTCTGCGAGAGTTCTCGCGGCAGGGCGCCGGGACCATCTTCATCGCCAAAGTCGGGGCCTTCCGGCACAGGCATGCCGTCGTGCGGTTCAATCTCGCCCAGACTTCCTTGCAAGTCTGACTCGCCTCCCTCGGCGTGCGGTTCAAAGTCTTCGTCTAACTCGGTAACCACGATATCTTCGTCGCGGGGGCGTTCGCCTTCGAGGCTGCCCATCGTCTCCCAGCGGTTGCCGCGCATCGAAGCGACTGACCAACCGTTTTGGACGGCGCCTTCTAGCCACATCTCGGCGTCTTCCCAGTCGATCGCCGCCTGGAAGTGACTCCAAAACAATTTCTCGAATTTCTCATGCACGTCGCCGAATCGTTCGTAAACGCGACGTAGTCGGCCGACGTGTTGTCCTGTAACCGAACCGACCCGACTTGCCCAGGCTTCGTCCGAGTATTCGGTCGCAGGCGCATTCTGTTCGACTAGCGATTGTCGCCACTGACCAATGATGCGCCCTTTTTCCCAGTTGGTGGTCGAGACCAGCGAGTTCCAGCGGCCGACATAAGGCTGCGAAACGGTATTGAGACGCGCCGCTTCTTCGGACGAGATTTCCTGATCGTTAAGGTCCGTTGCGGCTGTTTCGATCGAATCCATGGGGGATTCGGGCGATTGTTCTTCCATGCCCTAAGATTCCTCGGTTAAAAGTCAGCAAGCGCCGTCGATCGGCGGTTTATCAAACGAGCGGGTTGGATTCTATGAACCGCTTGATTTCTAGAAAACGGGGTGCGCTAGCAGTTTGTTCGCCAAATAGGCGCGCAGCGACGCCAAACCGTTTCGAGCACAAGGTTTCCAGAAAAAGAAATCGCGATGAAGTTGCGATCGACGTGGGGGATAAGTTGTCGACCAAGCGTCGACGATGAGCCTAGGTGGCGGCTCGCTCGTTCGATTCGAACCCGCAGCCTTTGTGGGCGCCGTCGCAAAAAGGACGATTCGCGGATTGACCGCAACGGCATAAGGCAATTGCGGGCTTATTGATGGTGTAGGTATTTCCCTCAGCGTCTTCAAGCGTGATCGGACCTTCGACCAAGAAAGGGCCGTTGTCTCGAATGCGGATTTTCGTTTCTGACATATTTTCTCTCCTCAACCGATGAGGCCTATTCCTAGCAGACCTTACGTTGCTGAATTCTACTTCAGACCGCATAAGCTGTCTGCGCGCCGTACCAAGAATGCGACGTAGCGCGGCTAGGGCAACATTTCGCGTTGGTCTTCTGGGATCAGATTGTGCAGATGATCTCGCAATTGCGCTCGAGCGCGATGCAAACGACTGCGAACCGTGCCGATTGGGGTGTTTAGGACGTCGGCGATTTGGTCATACTCCAGTCCTTCCAGCTCGCGCAAGACTAACACCGAACGATGCTCTTCGCTGAGGGTTTCGAGAGCTGCACGAACTTGCTCGACATTTTCGTGCCGATGCATTCGCTGCTCGGGGCCGGCGCCGTCGTCTACCGGTTCGCAGCCTGCGAGCTCGCGGCCTAGATCGACGGAGTAAACCGGCTTGCGTCGCCGTCGATGACTGACGGCGACGTTAAACGCGATTCGATAAAGCCAAGTGTAGAAAAGACTATTTCCTTGAAAGGTCGCTAGTTTCAAATAGGCCTGAACGAACGACTCTTGCACAATATCCTCGGCGTCTTCGCGCGATCCGAGAAAATGCAGGAGCGTATTAAAGAGTCGATCTTGATATTTGCGCACCAGCAGCGCGTACGACCCCGAGTCGCCCGAGAGAATTTGCTCGATAAGCTGGCTATCTTCCACGAATGATGCGCAAAGGGTGAGCGGATCGAGAAGGAGCGTCGCGGATAAACCTGATGCCGGTCGCCGCAGTAACGAGTATTCGAAAATGCCCCGTTAAGCTTCGCACAAAGATGTGAGAAACGTACTGCTCATCGTATTCCAAACCAACCGTAAATACGAGGAGTTCGTGATTGATGCGTCCATTACGAGTCGTCTCGGTGGACGCTTTCTGGAGAAAAGCCGGGCAAACAGACCGCGATATATTGGGCGCCTTCTTCGCTGGGAGTCGAATATCGGACCCACTCTCCCGCTGTTGCGACGACGGCTTGGCCGGCTTCAACGGTTATGACGCCCGATTTCGTTTCCACAACCAGGCTACCGCTTAAAACGACGGTATATTCGTCAAATTCGGGCGTCTGCCCCGGTTCGAGCCAACCTCCGGGGCTAGTCATTCGCGCAATGCTAATTTCGGAGTTTTTCGAATTAATGCGACCGATGAATTCTTCGATTTTTTTCGGTTTGTTGCCGGCGGCGGCGATGACGCTCGGCGAATTAATCAAGCGGGCCATACTTACCTACTCGCTGAAAAGGAATTCAGGAAACGAGGGATTCGTTCAATTGCCGGTCGCTTGGGTAGAGGCAAGCGGCCAAACCGTTTTTGCGGGAAGCCGACGAAGATAGAACAGCCCCGCCAGCGCCAACGCAAAGATCGCCAAGCTGACGTTTTGCGAGATCGTTAATCCCGTGTCGGCGAAGGATAGTTCGTCGGTGCGAATAAGTTCGAGCAGGTATCGCGTAATCGCATAAACGCCAAGGGTCAGCGCAATCACTTCGCCGTCACGGCGACGACTTGGATAGTAAAGCGCTGCGAATGCAAATAGCAAGAATGCGTTGACGCTTGCATAGATTTGCGTCGGATGAACTGGAACGCTCCAGGTAGGAACTTGCGGCAGTATGATCCGCACGATCGAGCCGTCTGAAGTTTGCAAACGCAACACGCCTTGGTGCGAGGCCTCGAAGATCAGTCGTCGTGCGGCTACGATCGCAGGCACTTCCTCGCCGCGACTGTTGGTGGCCGCTGACGGTTCAGTTCCATTAAT
>JBITAD010000057.1:0-4671 GCA_044439945.1 Blastopirellula sp. JB062 | reverse complement strand
CGTCTATGATACGAAACTTGGCCTTGTGAGGTAGCAATATCTCCAGTTCTGGCTCGATCACAAAAGGTCCAGCATCACTTTCGGAAAACGAAGAAATGAAAAGTCCTCGCCGTGGAACGATCTCAAAAACAACGGATTGGCCGAATTCCTCGCCCCGTTCTGCCGCAACCATTGGACTTAGCGACGTCGAGGAAAAGCCTTCTGATACGTGATCCTCGCCGGACTCTTCCAGTTTCTCAAAGGCTTTTGCGGCCTCATCCGAATCACGCACGCCGATCCCTCGGTAGATCACCATGTCTGGCAAGGGGGGAGCATTTAGAATGGCGGATTGCATTAAATCAAACGCTTCTTGCAATTCAGTGGTCATCTTTGTATCACCGCGAAGGGCCGCGTTTATCTTGCGATAGAACCCACTGTTGGCATACTTCTTGAAAAGCTCTTTTTGATCCTTGTTTACGTGTTCGATTGATCGATCCAATAGATCGAAATCTACGTCGTCGTGAACCTGTCGAATAGCCGACGATCGGGGAAACAGCTCAGCTAGTCGTGAAATCTGGCTCTTGGAACGGCGAGACTCGGGCTCATCTTTTTTGACGAACTTCCCATCCTCATTCCGCGGATGCTGACGTTCAAACTCGTCGTTTTTTTTCGAGTCGTCTTCGCTGAACTGGAGCATTTCGCCAGTGAGTCGGATGTATTCCCGTTCTTCTCGCGAGTTGGAGAATTCAAGCGTCGAAACCCACGCGAGCGAGTCTTGCTCGTCCGCATGTCCCAGCAGCTGCGGATTTTCTACGTACTTTTTCCCCATGCCTGGCCGCAAATACGCCAGCGTGACGTGCGGAATGTAGCAATCATGGGTTTGCGTGTTGGGAATCGACGATTCAAGGACGGCTCTTATCTCGTGAATCGCGTTGGACTCCACCGAGACGTACAGGACGTCTTGGTCATCTCCCTCAAAGCAGCCGAGGCCCCCCAGCCTCAACCCACATGGTCCGT
Source organism: Blastopirellula sp. JB062 (assembly GCA_044439945.1). GTDB lineage: Bacteria > Planctomycetota > Planctomycetia > Pirellulales > Pirellulaceae > Blastopirellula. Next base: position 3,675 of record JBITAD010000057.1, on the reverse strand, counting down.
AGCGTTTCAGGACGAAACGTATTTGTTCTGATTCGTCAGAGTGGATGCCCCACAGCAATGTAACGTGCGGGTTTTTCTCAATTCCGTCTAGCGCGAGATCCGCCGTGCTAATATTTCGGCCAAGCTGTCGGACGTGTTCCGTGACGTTCGATTCAAACAACCCCATCAAGCAGGAATACGATCTCGCCCCTTCGCTGAACTGCGCCGGCTGCTTGTAGCTGACCGCCCCGGTCGAACTGTTCACCCATTGCTGACCGCCGCGAGGCCCTTGCTGCTGATTCCATCCTCCAGATTGCTGCGAACTCGCCGGCCCGCCCATCGCGCCGCCGCCCATCTGGTTGCCGCTCATGTCTTCCGCGAAAACTTCCGTTAGCGGCTTGGCGATCACCTCATAGTCGGGCTGGCAGCCGAAGTTAATATGACAGGCAGGCCGCAAAATGTCTCGGTTGACGCAATGCAGCACCTCTTTGAACTCTTCGCTGACCGAACCTAGGAACATCATCAGAGGAATCGAGCGACCGCTGAACCCGCTCCCCGAAGACGCCGCCTCGAAGACTTCGCGGAAAACGCCTTGCCCTTTCCAGATGTCCCAGTCGATACGGTCATTCCACTCCAGAATGCCGGTCGGCGTTCCGAAATCTTTGGGCGGTTCGTACTTCATCATCGGGTTGCCGTTGGCGTCATATTTTTGCGGCAGCACCACCGACGCGCCCGACAGCGCTACCTCGTCGCCACGCCTGGCGATGTCCATCCAGTGAAGCTTCGTTCCGTCCGGCATCGTGACGATTTCGTCCGGCACCATATAGACGCCGCTTCGATAAGAATCTTTGATCATCCGCCGCCGCATCACGTCCTTGGCGCCCGACTCCATCCATTTTTCATACCAGGGCGAATAGCTGTTTTGATTGATCGACCTGCCGAACCAGTTCCCATACTCGCGACCGTACGTTACCCACAGAGATGCGGGGGTTGCGACTTCTCTGGATCCGCTTTGCCGGAGTCGCTGAAATTTGACGGCCGCCAGTTCGCCGTTGCGAGTCATGGGACGGCAGTCTCGCGGGTGAAAGTCGTTCAGTTGGTCGACTCCGATAAACCCGTGGAAATCGCCGCGCAGTTTGCGATACGTCACCTCAAACGGCATGTAGCCGTACCGTTTGGCGCGGAGCAAGGCGCCGCCGAAATTATCCCAGATCCGTTTCCATTCCGATTCGACGAACGCGACATGATCGCCGTTGCCGGAAAACTCAACCTCGGCCGACAGCAGAGCGCCGTTGCGAACCATCAGGCCGAATATCAGGTGGGGGTCGCGCAGCATCATTTCCGCCGTCCAGAGATAGAACGGCGGCAACTTATCGAGCGTGCAGCCGACCATCGCGCTGGGATAATTGCGGTTTTGTTCGACCGCGATCGTTTCGCGGTTAAGTAGCCACTCTTTCGCCTTCGCGTACGCTTTTCGAAACATTCGGCCTATCCGTCCGGGGTGTCGCAACGCCACCTATCACACGCAATACGGCGAATCTGTCTAGGTCATTGGGATGGACGCGAGCGCCGCTTTCGCTACAAAAAACGGCAATCGGTCCCATTCTCGCGAGATACAAAATGGCTACAAAAATCTTTCGCGGCGACGCGGTGGCGGTCGCTCAAGTCGATACGGTTCAGGTCACCGCCTTCGATGCGGCGACGACCTACAGCCTGACGGTTAACGGCAAGTCGGTGAGCGTGGCGGGCGACACGAACGTCAACGACACCGCCGCCGCGCTGGCCGCCGCCTGGAACGCATCCGAGATCGCCGAAATGACCGAAGTGACGGCCGAAGCCTCGACCGACACCGTCACGCTCACGGGCGACGTGAAGGGCAGGCCTCACACGATCGCCTCGAACGCGAGCGGCGGAACAGGAACGATCGGCAACGTGACCTTAGCGGCGGCGGCCGACGGCCCCAATGTCTGGTCGGCCGCCAATTTCGGCGGATCGTTACCGGCCAACGATGACGACGTGGTACTTCAGGGAGGGGTCTCGGTGCTGTACGGCCTCGATCAATCCGCCGTCACGCTCGACAGCCTCACCATCGCGGCGGACGCGACCGGAGCGCCGACCGTCGGTCTGACTCGCTACAATCCTGGCAGCAACTACCTGGAATATCGGCCGCGGTATTTAGCGATCGGGGCCGATGCGATCAAGATCGGCAACGACAGCGGCGCGGCGGTGCAGCGTTGTCAAATCGATACGGGTTCGGTCGAGGCGGCGATCACGGTCTCGAAGGGGTCGGTCAAGCTGGCTGGCTCGCATGCGTCCAACTCGCTAGAGGTGACGGGCGGCGACGTTAGCCTAGCGATCGAACCGGGGCAGGCGGCTCAGTTCGCGACCGTGGCGGTCTCGGGATCCGGGCGCGTCATCTCCAGCGAAACCGTCACGCTCGGGACCGTTCGGGCGTACGGCAACGGGGCGAGCAAATTTTCTTCCGCGATCACCACGTTGGAGCTAAGCGATCTGCCGAACGTCGTGGTAGACGGCGCCGGGGCGATCGCGACCGCCAACGTTTATTCCGGCACGCTCGACTATCGTTCGTCCGGCACAATCACGCAACTCAACGGCGGCGCGGACGGCACGCTCGACGCCCGCAACAATTTGTCGGGCTGCACGATCACCGACGGCGAACTGGCGGCCGGATTCACAATCGAGGATGGGAACGGTCGCATTACCTGGACGAACGCCTACACGATCCCGAACGGAGCCCTGCAGGACGTCACGCACAACACGGGGCGAAACGCGACGGTCAAGGCTGCGATCGCGTAAGCTTGATTTCCACGACGACAAGCATCACGATAGGAGCTTCACGACGCGCCATGCGAGGAAAGATCATGCCGGAATTCATTCGATACACGGAAATGGTTCGTGATACGTCAGGGCTTCAGCAAGTCGTCCACTACGTCAACCTCGACTCAATCGAGCGAGCTACCTACAGCCCGACAGATGGAAAATTAGTAATCGTCTTCTCATCCTCATCGCGAGAAGGCCATTCTCGGCTGGCGACTCTTGAAGGGGCCGAAGCGGAATCCGCTCGATCGATCATCGATAAAAAGCAGGCATAGCCATCACGGCAGCGTCGCAATCTTCAGCGTCATGATCGCTTTTTTCTTCTTAGCCGCCGCGGAGAATATCGCGTTCTTTCAACAAGATGATCGCTTTCATTTTTTCGCGGTGGGCCAGCGCTTCGTCTCCGGTCGTCTCGAGATAAAACCAGTAGATTCCCTCAGGGCTGTTGGGGTTTGGCGGTCGGAGCATCTGGCGACGAAATTCAGCGTGCCGGTAAGCGTCGATCCAGGCTTTCTTTTTTAATTCCGGGACGTCCGAAAAATCCGCTGGACTTCCTCCGAAGAGCAAAGCGAGCAGGCAATCGTCTTCGCTTTTTTTTTACACTCTCGTTTAAATTCTTCCGCGACCGTGTGGACCTGTTCCCACATCGCGTGAAGCTGGCACGACTCCAGGGGGTCGATTCCGGCTTGCTCGACAAGCCACTCGCCCCATCGTGCCAGCCATGTTTCTTCGCCGTGCAGCACGAACAAAGCGGCCGCTTTATCGTTCGCCTCCATGATGTCGATTTCGGCGACTCGTTTTCCAGCCGAGTCGTTGATTGCGACCAAAGCAATGCAATCGAACTCATCACCCACCAAA
>JBITAD010000056.1:0-4677 GCA_044439945.1 Blastopirellula sp. JB062 | reverse complement strand
GGATCACTTCCGGATCCCAGTAACGATTCGATTTTTTGGGGAGATGCAAGCTGGCGGTAGCTTGGGGATCGGTCGATGCGGCCGAGTCGGGAAGCGGATGCTTCCAGCGCCACATCCGATATGTGTCGAAACCGCAGTCAAAAATTCGGTCTTCCGGAGAACCGGGCAGTTGCCATTTGCCCGCGATGCCGGTGACGTATCCTTGACGCTTTAGCAGATCGGCGAAGGTGATCTCCGCTGCGCCGATGTCGAATTGCGGCGTGCCCGGTTGCGGCGAATAAGGACGTTCGAGAAATTCGCACCAACCGGTACGAAAACCGTACCGCCCGGTCATCAGCATCATCCGCGTGACCGAGCAGTTGGGCGTCGCATAACACGTGTCGAATTGCATGCCTTGCCGGGCCATCTGCTCTAGGTGCGGGGTCGCAACTCCCTGATCGCTATAGGGGCTGATTTGATTGGCCCCTAAGTCGTCGGCCATGATCAAGACGAAATTGTATTTCTCGGCTTGGGTCGCCGACCAACTGGCGAGCGAAAGCGAGAGAGCGAGCGTGGCGGAAACGAGTCGCGTCATGATACTTCTTATTCGTCCTCTGTTTATCTGGATCAAGGAAGAGCGAGCGGCGGAAGAGCGGGGGCGATTATCTGCGGGCGCTTGAGCGTTTCGCCGCCGGCGGAGGATTCGAATCGAGGGCTAAATCATACGGCGCCCCTTCGGCTTTTACGTCGATGATTAATTCAGATCGTCCTTCGCGATAATGCGTGGGGATTAGCTCATTCATCTGGGTGCTGCCGTCCGGCAAATCGACATCTTGGGTCGAGAGATAGACTTTGTTTTCTCCGATAAAGGCGCCCGATTGCGTTTGCGAAAATTCCATTTGGTACCGCCCGGAGCCGTCGGTCATGCCGTACGACGTTCCCTTGGTGGGATGGGCGAACATGACGTAGCTATGCGCCAGCGGTTGGCCGTCTAAAGTGATTTCGCCGAATGTCGGCGCAAGTTCCGGATTGGTATTTTTTTGTCCGCATCCCGGCGCGGCGACCAAGGTCGCCAAGAGCAACATCGCCCACCATTTCAACGAACGAACCAACGCGTGTACAAACATCGTATTCCTCTTGCGATGCAAGGATTGAGGGGATCTTCGGTCGTGGTTAAGGAGAATTTTTCGCCAGGAGCGGCCTGCAACGGCTCGGCGTCGCTCAGAGCGCCCCGTTTCACGCAGCGCTCTGAGCGAAAAGTTTTCGTCCTGTTGGCGATTAATACTCGCTGACCACCAAGCCGTCGGATCGGCTGTGCAATCGCTGATAAAGGCTCGTCAACGCGCCGCCGTTGGCGTAGTCGTACGGATCGGAATAGCTGACGTCCTTCAGGCGATGGGTGGTGTTCTGAATGTTCTCGCTCAGAAACTGCACCGAAGCGTCGGCGAAGGTGAACATCGCCCCGCCGGGATGCTCGCTGCTTGCCGAGCGACGACGATTCGAGACTTTCAAAGTCGCCGGCGAATTGATGCCGTAGCGACCTTCAGTCACCAGGCGATTGATCGCGCCCCCTTCGACGTCGTCTTCGGCCATGGCGCCATACCATCGCTTACGCCCGACGATGCCGACTCGCTCTTCTTCGTCGGCCGAGTTTCGATAGGCGTGTTCGGTCAGCATGATCGTGTTGCTGGCGCCGTCGATCACATCGCGGAATTTCAGCGATTGCGTGGCAGGACTGCTAGGGAAATTGCGATAAAAGAAACCGTCCGCTTCAATTCGATCTTCGCCATTTTGGGCGCCGCCCCAGCCGCCGGCGTTGCCGCAATAGCTGGTGACCGCTTGCTCGACCTCGGTACCCGCCGCCGGGGTCATTTCGACCGAGGGGGCGACGTCGGAAGGGCAGAGAATAATCGGAATCGGCGAAGCGATCGCCGCGGTATTCGCGACTTGCGCGGCGGAAGTATCGGCAGGATTGACCAACGGTAAGCTAAAGTCGATCCGGTCGAATACGTTGTTTTGTTCAATGAACGGCAAAATAAACGCGGACCAGCCCCAGCCGGTCGACGTGGCGCCAACGCTTGCCCAGGTCGTGTCGCCGTTGGTGAGTTGACCAAAGGGGAGCTTGCCGAACGTGTCGTGGTAGTTGTGCATCGCCAAACCCAACTGCTTCATGTTGGCTCGGCAGTTGATGCGTCGCGCCGCTTCGCGGGCTTGTTGCACCGCCGGAAGCAGCAATGCGATCAACACGCCGATGATGGCGATGACGACCAAGAGTTCGACAAGCGTAAAACCTGGCAGGTAACGCGTCCGATTCGTAGTTTTGCGGGTCTTCACGAGCGATTTCTCCAAGCAAAAATTTGGGGATTGAAAGGCGTTGATTGATCTGAATGATAAAAACCAGTATTTACAGGTTTGTTGACTGGTTTTATCGCAACATCTGGCGACGACCTTCTTTCTACCAACCTGAATTGACATGAAAACCTTTTTTCTCCCAAGAAGAGGGATTCTCCGCAAAATTCACAAATTGTTAATCCGCGTATTTACAGGTTGTCAGTAACCTGTAAATATATGGGAAGCGTTGCAGCTTGATTTTTATTTCGTTAGCGAATCAGCCCAAATCCGATTCAGCGCGTTTTGTTCTAAAAGCACAACCGTCGAGATCATCGATGTCGAATGCCTCAAACCGGCCGAAATACCGAGAGATACTGCAGACCCTGTTGCGCGAGATCGAAAATGGACGGTATCGAGCGGGCGAGCGATTACCGGCCGACCAAGAGTTCGCTTCGCGTTTCGCCGTGTCGCGGCCGACGATTACCAAAGCGGTTCAAGAAATTGAACGCATGGGGCTCGTTCAGCGCCGCGCCGGTTCGGGCACCTATTTGAACAAGTCGGCGGCCGAACCGCGGCTTGTTTTTGGACAGCTTGTTCCTGACTTGGGCGACTCCGAAATTTTTGAACCGATCTGCAGCCAGATCGCTCGGACGTTGCAAAGTCGCGGACATTTTCTGCAATGGGCCGGCGGCGGCGCGCACGTTCCCTCGCGAGAGAACGTCGAAAGCGCCGATTACGCCTGCGAACGGTTTATTGAGGAAGGGGTGTGCGGCGTCTTCTTCGTCCCCTTCGTCACGCCGCCTGGAGTGCCGAATCCGAACGAGCGGATCTTGGCCAAATTACGCAAGAGGCGAATCCCCGTCATACTGCTTGATCGCGACATTGTTCCGTTTCCGTTTCGGAGCGATTTCGACTTAGTGGGCATCGATCATTTTCGGGGGCAAGGACGTCTGGCCGCCGAATTGATTTCGCTCGACTACCGCCGGATTCATATGTGGGTTTGGCAAAACGTGGCCAATACGATTCAGTTGCGAATCGCAGGCGTTCGTCAGGTGATGGCGAGCCAACTGGGCAAGTGCGACGAAGACTGGATTCATGTTTGCGATCCCTCAGATCCGGCGCAGGTTTCTCAACTGTGGGAAACTCACAAACCGGACGCGATCATGTGCGCCAATGACGTCTTTGCGGCCTATCTCTTAAAAACGCTCGACAAACTGAATATCCAAGTGCCGGAAGAGTTGGCCGTCGCCGGATACGACGACGTACGCTACGCCAATTTGCTGCGCGTTTCCCTCTCGACCGTCTCGCAGCCATGCCGCGAAATTGGGGACGCCGCCGTCGAAGCCATGATGTTCCGAATCAACCACCCGACCGCTCCGCCTCAAGAGGTTCTACTAACCCCGCAGTTGACCCTACGCGACTCAACGCAAAAACAAAGCGACGTCAAACTAACCGCCTTGGATCCGGGGTAGGGCGGCGTGCAATCGAATCTAATCGAGGCCAATCGCCGGTTCGCTAAATTCGCGGCAGTCGCTCTTGGGCAACAAGCTCACGTAAGCCTTCCATAGCCGCGGGCGATCTCTTGCCTCTTACGAACTGGCGGGCAAAGCATGCGTTTATGTCCGGCGGCTGGTTGGCCTCTTGCTTGGACTGGACCGGGCGTCTTTTTTTTTCGGGGTTTGGTTCGATGAGCGCGGTTCGTCTTTAAATCGACAATCGCTGCGGAAATGGGCGTCTTCGAGACGCAGGACCGCGGGACAGGAAGTGCGCGTGCGTCGGTTGTCCCGCGGTCCCGCCGTTGTCGTCAATCGCCGCGCCGCCGATGCGCCGCAAAGCGTGGCCTGCGTGCTCGTAAGTTGTTTGCAGTCAAGCGTTAAATGACTTGGATCGAAGAATCTCATCACGTCTCCTTAGAAAGAAAATGGCCCGTTTGAAACCGGCTCTAGTAATCACATTGGTTTTGTAGACGCAAAGCCGAACAACGAGGCTGCCGAACAATAACGCTCAGCCGCAACCCCCGCTTCCCTGGCTCCCAGGCCGACGCAAACACCCCAGTTTGGTATCGCCCATCGAAATCATCCCTCCGCATGTCGTGAGTAAATAATAACAGAAGACTAAGTACTTGTCAACAGACAAATCTGAAAATTTTGCCCCGCCGCCAACCCTTGAGCGCTAAGCTAGACCAGGCCAAGCGGCGGGGTAAATGCGCACATCGCAATGCCATTTTTTAACAACCAATAACGATGGACTGCGTTAGCATTGCAGAGAGTAATCACTTTTCATCGTTTCTATTGGAATCCTAACAATTACTCGTCTATTAGCGTTCACCATCTTCGAACTCTTGGTCGAGATTGCTATCATTGGAGT
>JBITAD010000055.1:0-4682 GCA_044439945.1 Blastopirellula sp. JB062 | reverse complement strand
CGGTAGTCGTCATCGCTCAGCGGCGACATCAAGCCGCCGGCGCCTTCGACTAACAGCATTTCGCAGCGATTGGTCCAAATTTCTCCTCCGCGGCGAAGCAGTTCGGCGTCAAGTTCTTTGCCCTCGGCCCTGGCCGCCAAATGCGGCGCCAACGGCGCGGCGAATTTTTGCGGACAGACGTCGCTCAAAGCGCCGGGGCGCCCTGCCGCTTCCCACAATTGCACCGCGTCGTCCGCGATCAAATTTCCATTGACGGTTTGGCAACCGCTGGCTGCCGGCTTATAGACGCCTAAGCGGACCCCTGCCGCGACAATTTGCCGCGCAATGAGGGCGGCGACGTACGTCTTGCCAACTTCGGTATTGTTGCCGGTGATAAAAAGCCCTAGCGGCGGTTTATTGCTCATAAAGTTTAGCGTAACAAGCTGGGCGGCGCTGGGCGACGCCCCCTGATCGAAATCGGTGCGGCACGCTTATAATCATGAGGATGATCGGTAAGCGAAAACCTCGGTGGCAGCTTCCCCCCGGCGTGACGCGGGGGACCATGGATTATGTCGAATCGCCGGCAATCGCCGACGACTACGACGAATATTTTGCGTTTAGCGACCTATTTCAATTCGACGAAGCGATCGTTGCCGAGACGATTCCTCCGACTGGATTAGTCGCCGATCTCGGCTGCGGGACCGCGCGGGCTTTAGTTCCGCTGGTGCGTCGCGGAAATCGGGGATTGGCCGTCGACTTATCGGCTGAGATGTTGCGCGTCGTCGCCGAAAAAGCGAAAATTGACGACTTAGACATCACATGCGTACAAGCGAATTTGGTTGATCTCAGCGAGATCGATACGAACTCAGTCGATCATGCGATCTGTTTGTTTAGCACGCTCGGCATGATCCACGGCGCCGAAAACCGAGCCAAGTTCTTATCGCACGTACGTCGAATTCTTAAGCCTGGCGGAAAGTTCGTCGTGCATGTGCACAATTTTTGGTTCAATCTTTTTGGGCCGGACGGCTTGAGTTGGGTGACGCTCCATTTATTTCGCGCTCATATCCTAAAATGGCATGAGCGAGGAGACAAATACTACGACTATCGAAACGTCCCAAACTTTTTTTTGCATGTCTTTAGTCGGCGCGAATTGCTTGGCGCCCTGCGCAGCGCCCAATTCGAGATCGATCGCGTTTTTCCATTGGCCACCAATCGTCAAAATCGACTGCGAGCGAGTTGGTTTTTAGGCGATTTGCGTGCCAGCGGATGGATCGTCGTCTGCTCGGCCTAGCGCAACGCTAAGAGCCGTACCGAGCGATGGGGGCTCCCAGCACGTCTAACTTGGGGCGGACGCCTAAACCTGGTTCGCAAGAGGCGGCTAATCGGCCGTTGTCGCGTTGCGGCGCGCCGGCGGCGATGCTCTTGGTAACGTAACTATTGAAATCGGTGGAGGAAAACAGGAATTCAGTCGGAGTGCTGTGCGCTAAATGAGCGATCGCGGCGGTGACGATATCCCCTCCCCAACTATCTTCAATCGTCATCGCAATGCCGAGCGATGCGCACAAGTCGCGCGCCTGACGCGCTTTGGTGAGCCCGCCTAATTTGCTGATTTTCAGGTTAACCACGTCGGCCGCGCGATCGGCGGCGCAGGCGACGATCATCGCGACGCTATCGATCACTTCGTCTAAAATAAACGGCAGCGTCGTTCGCTCTCGAATCGCCAAGCACTCGGCGTATGATGCGCATGGCTGTTCGATATAAACGTCGACGTCTCGCACGGCGTTGACGACTCGCATCGCTTCGTGTTTCAGCCAACCGGTGTTGGCGTCGGCGACCAGTTTGTCGCCCGGCTCTAACATTTCGGCCGCCTCGCGAATTCGTAAGATATCTTCGTTCGGATCGCCGCCTACTTTCAATTGAAAACGACGATACCCTTCGCCGCGATACATCGCGACGTTTTCGGCCATTTCGGCCGCCGGGCGTTGCGAGATCGCACGATATAGCGTGAAGTCGTCGCCATAGCGCCCCCCTAACAATGTGCAAACCGGCAGGTTTGCCGCTTGTCCCAAAATGTCCCAGCAAGCGACGTCGAGCGCTGACTTGACGTAAGGGTGCCCCTTCAGCAGATAATCCATCTTCTCGTTCAGCTTTGAGAGCATCGTTGGGTCATCGCCGATCAAATGCGGAGCGATTTCGGCAATTCCGGTTCGTACTCCGGCGGCATATGCCGGCAGATAGACCGGTCCCAGCGGGCAGGCCTCTCCATGGCCGACGACGCCGCAGGCGGTTTCGATTCGGACGACCGTGCTATCAAAGACGGAGACGCTTTTGCCTTCGCTCCAAGCGTAGTTCCCTTCTCGTAACGGCAAATCGACCTGAAAAACGGAAATCGATGCGATCTTCATGACTCATGTCCGATAGGAAAAGATAAGGGGCGCCAGTGGGGATTATAACTTTTCAATGAAAAGCGGGCGGCTCGTCGTATATTGTACTCAAAATATCTATCTGGCGAAGGCTTCGCGAGACGAATCGCATCTGGGCGTAACTGGCGTTTCATTTAGTGGATCACGGTCTGGACAAGGTCAAATATGTGCGAAGAAAAGACGATAGCGACCGTGGTCGATTGGGTCGCAAATTCAAGTTCGACGATATTGTTCACGGGCGCGGGCATCAGTACCGAGAGCGGGATTCCCGACTTTCGTTCTCCAGGCGGCGTATGGACGAAGTATCGCACGATTCAGTTCGACGAGTATTGTCGATCGGCTGCGGCGCGTCGCGAATATTGGCGACAAAAATGCGAAGCCCATCAACAATTTTCGCTCGCTGCTCCTAACGATGGGCATCACGTATTAGCCGCTTGGGAAGAGCGAGGTCTCGTCTGCGGATTAATCACGCAAAATATCGACGGACTGCATCAAATCGCCGGTAGTCGCAACGTATTAGAATTGCACGGCACGGCGCGGCAAGCCAGTTGTTTAGATTGCTCGGCTCGATTCGAGATTGAACCGCTCGTGCAGTCGTTTCAGGAAACGGGAGAGGTTCCGCCCTGTTCCAGGTGCAAGCATGGCCGATTGAAACACGCGACCGTATCATTCGGTCAGATGTTGCCGACCGACGTGCTAGAAACCGCTTTTGAGTGGTGCGAACAGGCCGAATTGATTTTGGCGATCGGATCGTCGTTGGTCGTTACGCCGGCGGCAGATCTGCCGGTTGCGGTCAAGCGGCGCGGCGGCAAAGTCGTCATTATCAATCGTGACCAGACCGGGCTTGATCATCTCGCCGATGCAAAGCTGGCAGGCGGAATCGGCGCCGTACTGACGAAGATCGACCAGGCGCTGCGGCAGCGCGGATCGCCCGCCTAGCTATTTAACAGACCCACGAAAACCACGACGATGATCACGAGAATGTAAAGCACGTAGAGCGCGATCATGATCGCCATAAAGATGGCGGCTAATTTGATCGAAGTAGCAAGTTTCTCAATCGACTCTTGCATCGCTTTGGTATCTTGCAGGCGACGCGCCTCGTGCAAACGGTTGGCATGCTGCCACAAAAAGACGCCAGACAAAATCGGGAGCCAAGCAATGATAAGTCCGACGATCGATAGCGCGAATCCGATTCCGCTCGCAATCAGCGAACCGGCCAAGATTTTCGACCAGATCGTAACCTCGGCAAGCGGTTGCAGCAAACCGAGCGATGAAGAGTCCGCTTCGTCCGGCGAGTCATTTGATATCGGAGGCGATGCGTAAGGGTTGTCGGACATGCGGAGGGGATCTCAAGAATCGTCGGCGCGACTTGCCAGGTGATACGAACGCCCATCGTGACGCGCGACGGCGACGTTTGCAACTTTTATTTTCGCGATGCCCGACTGCGACTCTACGCCATCCAAACCAACAAAGCGGCAGCAATCGCGACGGCGAATAACATCGCGAAAAGTAGACTGCCAATTCGCGATAGCCGGTCAAGTTCGGCCAGATAAGATTGAGCGAGATGGCCCTCTTTCGAATGAAAAGCGTCGTCAAATTGCCTCGCCGTTTTGCGAATTCGCATTCCTAACCGAATCGGCAGCCAGCCGATCGCCAAACCGATGATTGAGACGCAATAGACGATCCCGATCACGACGAGCGACATGCCCACGATATTGGCTCGGCGAAGCAGTCGCACTAGCGGCAGAATCAAGCCTAGATGTTCGTCCGATTGTTGCAAGATCGTACGGATTTCTACCGTTGCGGCTGCAGGCCTTTTCGTGGGGCGATCGCAATGCATGAGAGACCAAAATTTCGGTTTGCGACGTGATCGCCGCATACGGCATGAGGAAAGTAATGGAGGCGGCCCAATCTTACGCGGCGGCCCCTGAGCGGTCGAACGCCCGATGCAAATTGCCGAAGTAGTATTCGATGGCGTCTTTATTTTTTACGACCTCGTCAGGACGTCCTTCGCACAAAATCTTGCCGCGGTGGACGACATAGCAACGGTCGATGATTTCCAACGTTTTTTCGGCTTGGTGATCGGTAATTAAGATCGAAATCCCCCATTGGCGTAGTTCTTTGATGATCATCTGAATGCTGTCGACCGTGACGGGGTCAATTCCCGTAAAGGGTTCGTCAAGCATGATAATTTCAGGATCAGAAACTAAGCAGCGGGCTATTTCCAAGCGGCGTCGCTCGCCCCCAGAGAGAGAAGCCGCTCTCGATTTGCGGATATGC
>JBITAD010000054.1:0-4688 GCA_044439945.1 Blastopirellula sp. JB062 | reverse complement strand
TCGGAAGTCGAAGGCGTCCAGCAGCAAATCGTCGATATCGTACGTCGTCTGGAAGACGCCGGAGAAATCGCGCTCGGCGCCGGCGACGAAGAAGAACAGCTCATCCAATAGTCGCGCAGGCTACGCTTCGCCTGCGTCGTCTACAACGAAACGCATCGTTTGCGTTGGTCGCTATCGCCCCAAGCCAGGCGATCTTGCGTGCGATCGCCTGGTATTTTGCGGAAGCGGTTAGCTCCAGCCTTTTAGCTCGCCGGTGCTGTCGCCGAAGCTGTCGACCTCGACTCCCATGTGACGCAGCAGCGATACGTACATGTTGCAAAGCGGCGTATTCGTTTCGGAGGTGACGCAGCGATCGGTTTTGAAGGCGCCGCCCCCTTTTCCGGCCATCAGAATCGGCAGGTCTTCTTCTTGGTGCGAGTTGCCGTCTTTGATGCTCGAGCCGTACATCACCAGGCTGTTATCGAGCAGCGAGCCGTTTCCTTCGTCGAGCCCCCGCATCTTGTCGATCAGATAGGCGTACTGCTGAAGATGCCACAGGACGATCTTCTCGTATTGGCCGCGCTCGTTTTCTTGATGGCGGTGATGCGAGAGTCCGTGAAACGATCCTTTGACGCCGTCAATGAAGCTGAACCGGCGACCGGTTTGCGCGTTGCCCAACATGAAAGTCGAGATCCGAGTGGTGTCGGTCCAAAAGGCGAGCACCATGATGTCGAGCATTAAACGAACATGCTCTTCATGCGATTCCGGAATGCCGGGACCAGGGCGGGGCAGATCGAAGCGGCCTTCGTTGATCCATCGCTTTTGCGGGGTCAGCGCCGTTTCGATACGTTTTTCGACGCTGCGAACCGATTCCAAATATTCGTCGAGCTTCGCGCGGTCGTTTCGACCGACTTTGCCGCGCAGCGACTTGGCGTCTTCCAGCACCAGGTCGAGCACGCTGGCGTCGTCTCGGGCGAGCGAATCGGCGACCGCTTTTTGGTGCGGCGTAAAGCCGGAAACGACCGGGCCCGCGGCGGCCGTGCGAAACAAACGATCGAATGCCAAACGTGGGACGATTTCTTTGGGAACCGGCGTGTGCGGATCGCGCCAAGCGATGTGCGAGCCGTAGATTCGCGTAAAGCCGCCGCCGACGTTGTCTACGCCGGTACGGGCCGCATCGACGCCCAACTCTAACGAGGGAAGAGGCGTGCGATCGCCAATTTTCGAGGCGAGCAACTGATCGACCGAGACGCCGCCGGTGTTGATATCGCGCCCCGAAGTGCGTTCGACGAAACCGCCGGAGAGCCATGCGGGCACTTTGGGCCAGTGGCCGTTGCGTCCGACCGTATTTTTATGCCAGAGGTTCTCAAAAATCGTGACCTCTTGTCTGACGTCTTTCAGCGGCTGCAGCATCGGCGTCAATTCGAAGCTCCCATCTTCGTTTTTGACGGGGTTCCATTGGTCGCCGCGGACGCCGTTGGGGACGAACAAGAACGCGACTCGTTTGGGGGGCGCGTCAAGGGTTTCGGCGCCTCGGCTGCGCCGGGTCATCGCTTCGAGCCACGGCAGGGCGAGCGCGGCGCCGGTTCCTTGCAGCATCGTACGTCGCGAGATTGCAGGCGGCATCTGTGTTTCTCCTAAGCGGTCGGTGGGGCTCTGGCGAGTTTTTAGCGGTGGGCGGCGTCTTGCGACGCAGTTTGTTGACGATATCGGAAAGGCGTGCTCAATACGACTTGTTCGATCAACGTCTGAAAATGGTAATCGTCATTTTCCAGCGCTGAGACCAAAGATTCGATCGTGCAGCTATCAGGATCTTCCAGGCTACGGCCTAAGGCATAGCCTAATACTTTGCGGCTCAAGTGACGAGCGAATTCCTGTTTGCGATCTAACAGCACCTTTTTTAGCTCGGTCGGCCCGGTGAACTTTTCGCCGGAAGGAAGCAGGCCGACGGCGTCGACCGGTTTGCCGTTTTCGGTTTTCTCGCGCCAGCGTCCGAACAGGTCGTAATTGTCTAGCCCAAAGCCGATCGGATCGAGCACGTCATGGCACGCGGCGCAGGAGGCGTTGTCGCGATGCTTTTCTAACTGCTCGCGAAACGTTTTGGGGTTCTTTTCGCTGACTTTGTTCGGCAACGACGGGATGTCGTCGGGCGGGCTAGGAATGGGCGTGCCCAGCAACGTCTCTAAGACCCAGGCTCCGCGTAAGACGGGGCTAGTGCGTTGCGGGTAAGAGGTCAGCATGTGCACGCCGCCGAGCCCCAGCAAGCCGCCGCGCTGGCCATTGGTTATTTCGACTTTGCGCAGTTGCGAACCTTTCAGCTTGCGCAAGCCGTAATGCTTGGCAAGACGCTGATTGAGAAACGCGTAGTCCGCATCCAGATATTCTAGGATCGAACGATTTTCGTGCAGCAAATAGCGGGTCAACGCGACCGCTTCGTACCGAAAATCTCTCGCCAACTCGCTGGAGTAAATATCGCGATACCGGCCGTTGATCGGGGCGACGCTGCCGCCGACCTCTTTGGTGCCGAGCCATTGGCCGGTGAACGTTTTGAAAAAGGTTTCCGCTTTTTCATCTTTTAGCATGCGGCGCACTTCGGCCTGAAGCGTCGGCGTTTCGTGCAATTTGCCTTGCTGGGCAAGTTGAAATAGTCGCTCGTCCGGCATGCTCGACCAAAGGAAGTAGGAGAGCCGCGAGGCAAGCTCGAAGTCGTCGATCGGTTCCAGTTCGTTCGACTTCGGTTCATCTTCGATACGAAATAAGAAATGCGGCGAAACGAGCGCCCCTTTCAGGGCAAGTTTGACGCATTCTTCGTAAGGATCGTCCCGTTTTGCCGCGCGGTCGTAAAGCTTGAGAAACGGCTGCAACTCTTCCGGCTGGACGGGGCGGCGGAACGCCTTGACGACGAAGTCACGGATCAGTTTTTCGGCGGCGGCGCGGTTCTTCTCGTACTTTCCGTCTTTCGCTTGAAACAGGCGGTCATGAAATTGTTGTGCGTTCTTCGGCCGGGAGACGCCTTGCTCGGTGATCGTCAGTTGGATTAAGCCGACTGGCTTTTGGCCTTTCGGGTTGTGCACGGCGAACGCGTGAAAGCCGCGCGGAAGCCGTACGACGGTCTGAAATGTTTGCGTTTGGTCTTGGCCGTTTAGCTGAAAACGATCGGCGGGCAGCCCGTCGAGCTTTAGAATCAGATTTGAGTCGGCTTGGGCCTGGTTTTGAATGTCGAAACGGATTTCGTAATCGCCGGCGATATAAATGACGGCGCCGCCGGTCAGTTCTTGTCCCGGCTCAATATTGCGCGGTTCGCCAGAAGGAGTCTCGGCGGGGGGCAGAAGCTGGTCGCCTGCAAACTGGGCGCGAAAGCGGGGTGTGATGACGGCGGCGTCAAGGATTTGCTGCGCCGCTTCGACGTAACGTTCCATCAGCATCGGCGGCAGAAAAAGGGTTTCGCCGTTGTTGTCAAAGCCTTCGCCGCCGCCGCCGTCAGTCGGAAGCGAAGCATCGAAACCAAGTTCGGGTCCGACCAAGTCGCGAATCGTCTTTTCGTATTCAAGTCGGTTCAAGCGTCGGGTGGTGACGTTGCCGGCGTAGGGACCCTGGTCGCAAGCGGTTTGTCGAAGATAGTCGTCAATCCATTGAGCGATCTCCAGGCGTTGCTTTTCGGTCGGTTGCTCTTCGTCGGCAGGGGGCATCGTTCGATTGCGCAGCTGCGCCGCTGCGCTGCCCCAGATGCCGCGCAGGTTTTGGATTTCGGCAGCGGAGTTCGCTTTCAGAAAACCGATGTGGTTGTCAGGATCGTCCGGGTCGTGGCACGCCGCGCAGTACTGCTGAAGCACTGGGCGAATGTGCTGCTCGTAATGGTCGGACGCCTGGGGCTCTAACGCGGCGGCGGCGCTTGCCCAGACGAACAAGAGAAGCGGCGCCAGCGCCGAGACGAAGTCTCGCGCCTGGTAAAAAACCAACGACATGGAATTAGGTGGGATCGAGGAAAGGTAGGGGGGCGACTAAACCCTAGTGCGGTAATTGCCATTCTATCAGAGATTCCCCGCCCGAAAACATCGAATCTGGGATTTGCAAGACGAAACGAAACGTCAGAAGAGGCAGCCAAACTGTCGGTTAGTTGGTGATCGTCATGCTTTGTTCCGATTTAATCCGGCCTAATTTATGTTCGCCGATCAGCCGAATCTTCGTGTCTCCTTGGTGCCGGATCGAATCGGCGGGGATTACCACTTTGCCTGCTTTGCGATCTTCGTCGGTGAGGAACGTATAATGGCGGCCGTACATGCTTTCGTCGCTGATGACGTAGGCGGCGACGACGTTCAAATTTTCCGAAGCGAATTGCACTTCTACCGGGCTGCCGAAAGGCGCCGCTTGGCTGGGAAGCTTGAAATGGAGATCGCACACGGCGAACTCGCAAGCCTGGCTTTGCGAACCGTCGCGCATTTCGCAGTAGGCGACGTAATCGCCGCAGACGTCAAACGAGCGCTCGATCACGCCTAAGGCGGGGCGCTCAATTTTTTCGATGACCTGATCGTCACGTTTGATGATCAGCGCTTTTACGCCTTGCGAATCTTTGTCGAGCAGGTTGAATTTAACGGCTTGCCCTTTGCGGTAAGGGACCCAGTCGCCCAAGTCTAAAAGCAAGACGCGGTTGATCGAGGGGACGGCGGCATCGGCCTCGAAGTTGGGGAAGAGAAAAGATTCGGCCTTGT
>JBITAD010000053.1:0-4706 GCA_044439945.1 Blastopirellula sp. JB062 | reverse complement strand
CACGCTACAGCGAAACGAGAAAGCGATCGCAACGGGCTGTAGTTCAGCGATGCGAAAAACGGAAGGCCTTTAGGGCAAGTCGTGCGGCTCGCCCTTTTAAACAAGGCGCGCTGGCTGTTCATTCAGCAGGCGCTTGCCATGGATTATAGCTGCCGATCGTCCAGATCCGCCCTTCCAGATCTCGGCACGAAAAACCGCGCCCGCCGTAATCTTCGTCTTTGATTTTGACAATGATTTCGGCACCGGCCTGCTTCGCCTGGGCGTAAATCGCATCGGGGTCAGACGCAATGAGGTAAACGCTTTGCGTTTCGCAGCCCCCGATTTCATCAGGCTGTTTGATGAAGGTTGACCAATCCGAATCTTGCTCGGCGGACCCCAGCATGACCATGCCGCCGCCGGGATAGCTTAGCTGTGCATGGGCAATCGTATCTCCTTCGCCGCGATAGACGGCGTGCGGTTCGAAGCTGAACGCCGTGCAAAGCCAATCGATCGCAGCCGAGGCGTTGCGATAACGTAGGCATGATACGACCGTGGATCCCTGGTTACCTGCCGCTTGCGACATTGGTATGCTCCGAAGAAAGGATGGGAAGCGTGCATTCTATCGATGAGCGTACACTAGCTCGCTCGTTGAGCCAACATTTGCGAAAAGCGGAGGCGTAAATGACTGAGCGGCGTTACGAGGGAATTCGATTTGCCGTCGAACGAGTGCGGCACGAGGGGCGCGATCGCGACGTCGTGCGTCATCCGGGGGCGGCGGTGATTTTGCCGCTTGTCGACGACGAACGGATTTGCTTGATTCGTAACTACCGCGTTGCAGTCGACAAGACGTTGATCGAACTGCCGGCAGGCACGTTAGAACCGAAAGAGCCGCCGGCTGAGACCGCGGCTAGAGAGTTGGCAGAAGAGACCGGATACGTTGCCGACTCGATCGAGTTGCTGCTGCAGTTTTTACCTTCGCCTGGCATTATGGATGAACGCATGTTCGTTTATGCGGCTCGCGGACTGACTGAGGGAGTCGCTCATCGAGAAGAAGGCGAGGAGATCGAAAACCTAGTCGTGACGATCGACGAGGCGATCGCCATGATCGGCGACGGACAGATTCAAGATGGCAAAACGATCGCCAGCCTGTTGTTTTTTGATCGATTTCGACGTCAAACCGTTTGATTGGAGACGGTTAATAGTCGTACCAGATGCCGAAACCGATCTGCTGTTCCCAGTCATCGTAGAATGAGAATTGGCTACTGGCGCCGTTGTAGTATTGCAGCCCAGTTCGCAAGATATGCCCCGAGTCGTCGCCGACCCAGGCCCAACCGGTTTGTACGGTTAAATTTCCGCCCCAATTTACGTCTTCTCGCAAGTGGCCGTTAATGGCGAAAAACGGTTCGCCCCATGGGCCCGTCGCACGGGTCGGCGCCCATTCAAAGCCGAATTCGAGTTCCCAGGGTTTAGAGATGGTCGTGTAAAACGCCCAGCCAATTTGCCCGTAGACGCGCATCTTTTCGTTGAGATAGACCGAGTGCCCTAAAATCAGGACGTCTCGCGAGTAGTTCAGACGGTCGTAGGTCGGGTTTTTAAGGAGGAACTCGTCGCCCAAATGCGAACTGAGGTGATAGTAGCCGAATCGTGTTCGGTGATTGGGCGCTTCGGTATAGCTCCAGGTCAATTGATTTCCGGCGCGGTAGTCGGTGCTGCGAACGTCCACATCTTCGGGGATGTCAAGTCGCACATGGGCGGCGGCTTCGACGTCCCATTGAATGCCTTGCGGCAGATAGGGATCATGATTGCCATATCGGAAGACGCCGAATCGTCCCCCGAGCGTGCCGTCGAGAATGGTGCTGCTACCGGTCGAGGCGCCATCGAGATCGGTCGTTAAATCAACAATTTTCACCGCCATCCGCGATTCTTTGACGCTCGCCAAGTGCGCCTTATAGATATGACCGGTCGGCAAGACTTGCCATTCGTCATAGTCGTCGGACGCGTCGTACCAGGGCAGGTCGGACAGTTCGTACTCTGAAACTTCGATCGGGCGGTCAGGGAATGGGAGCGATTCCGGTGGGTTTCCTCCTTCAAGTCGCGAGATGCCGAAGGTAGGGCGCGGTCCGGTATATTCGTCGCCGGGGATTAAGGTATCGAGGTCGCGCTGGTAGGCTTCATATTGTCCCAACGAGACGCTGGCGCCGTACAGGAACCAAACCGTTATCGCCACAACGACTTTCGTCGCGTACCGAAGCGTGGTTCTGCCGTCGATTCCGGAGTTCATAATTATGTATCCGCGCGTGCCAGTTAAATTTCGCGGCGATTCAAAGCCAGACCTTTTCGGTCGATGCGAAACTTGAGGGGGCATAGTCTAGTGACTGGGGTAAGTCGGCTCCAGAGCACTTCTCGTCTCAAAAGTGAACCGGTTCACGATTTTCAAAAGTTTTTCCGCTAGCGAAACATTGATTAAGCCATGGTTTTGTTGGAATTTAGCATGTCTCCCCTCGCAAAAGGGGATAGCGTTAGCCAATATGTCGCCCGCAGTCTCGATATTATCGACAAAAGCGGTCTCGATTATCGACTCCATGCGATGGGAACCATCATTGAAGGAGAGATTGACCAGGTGCTAGCGGTGCTGAAAGACTGTTTAGAGGCGATGGCGGCCGATTGTGATCGGGTAACGTGCACCGCAAAACTGGATTATCGAGCCGGATACTCAGGACGCTTGCACTCGAAAGTAGAGACGGTCGAACGCAAATTAGGTCGCAAATTGAAGACGCTTGATTCTGCTAGCAGCGAGCAAGATTCGTAATGCGCTATGACGTGATCGTGTTAGGCGGAGGAATTGTCGGATTGGCGACCGCCTACGAACTGTTGCGCCGCGAACCGTCACGACGGATCGCAGTGTGCGAAAAAGAGAACGCGCTTGCTACGCACCAAACCGGACGCAACTCGGGCGTCTTGCATTCTGGGATTTACTACAAGCCTGGTTCGCTAAAAGCGAATAATTGTCGCGCTGGCAAAGCGTTGATGGAGCAGTTTTGCCAACAGCATGAAATACCCTTCGACATCTGCGGCAAAGTTATCGTTGCGGTGTCGCAAGACGAAACGCCGCGATTGCAAACGATTTATGAGCGAGGTCAAGCGAACGGAGTTCGTTGCGAACGGATCGGTCGCGAGCGACTGCTTGAACTCGAACCGTATTGCGCGGGGATTGAAGCGATCCATGTGCCGGAGGCCGGTATCGTCGACTATCGTCAGGTCAGTGAAAAGTTGGCCGAACTAATTCGCAATAGCGGCGGCGAGATTTTGTTGGGCGCGAAAGTCTTGGCCATCAACGAGCGAGAAACGGAAATTGTCGTCGAGACGACTATGGGCACGTTGAACGCCCAAACGGCAATCAACTGTTGCGGGCTCTATAGCGATCGAATTGCGCGATCAGCCGGGGCCGAACTGACGGCCAAAATTGTCCCGTTTCGCGGCGAATACTTTGTATTGCGTCCCGAGGCGGAACGTCTCTGTCAAAATTTGATTTATCCGGTCCCTGATCTCAGTTTTCCGTTTCTGGGGGTCCACTTTACGCGGATGATCCAGGGAGGCGTCGAATGCGGACCGAACGCCGTCATGGCGTTGTCTCGCGAAGGGTATGGCAAGCTTGACGTGAATCTGGGCGACTTGTGGGAGACGCTCGCTTACGGCGGGTTTCGCAAACTGGCTTGGCGACATTGGCGAGCCGGTTTGCAAGAGTTTTATCGATCTTGTCGGCGAACCGCGTTCTTGCGCTCGTTGCAACGTTTGATCCCCGAGATTCAAGCCGGCGATATCTCGACAGCCCCCGCAGGAATTCGCGCACAAGCGATTGCGCCCAGCGGCGATTTGGTCGATGACTTTCTGATTCAGCGCGAAGGGCGAATGACCAATGTGCTGAACGCTCCCAGTCCAGCCGCGACATCTTCGCTGCAGATCGCGCGGACGATCGTCGACGCTCTTTAAATCTCGTGTTCTTGGCCGTTTTCCTGAAAGACGACTTTGTAGAGATCTCGACGGCGATCGTTCCAGTTTTGAACGTTGCCGCTTTCGCGGTGCCGTCGTAGTTGCTCGACGTCGACGTCATGAATAATCATCGTTTCGATATTGGGATTGCACTCGGCGGCGATCGCGTCGCGTGCAAATTCGGCGTCGGCCGGCGTAAAGATCGCCGATTGTGCGTAATGCAGGTCCGAGTTTTCGACAAACGGCAGATTGCCGGTGCAGCCCGATACGGCGACGAAAACATGATTTTCGACGCAGCGCGCCAGCGCGCAGTGACGAATGCGAAGATAGCCTTGTCGGGTATCGGTATTAAACGGCACGAATACGATGCCTGCCTCTTTTTGGGCGGCGATTCGGACCAACTCGGGGAATTCGATATCGTAGCAGATCAAAATCGAGATTTTGCCGCAGTCAGTATCGAAAACTTCCACTTTGTCTCCGGGCGAAACGCCCCACCATTTTCGTTCGCTGGGCGTGATATGGATCTTGTACTGCTTGCCCAGCGTGCCGTCGCGACGGAATAGATATGAAACGTTATAGAGCGTTTCGTCTTCGATCACAAATTGCGACCCGCCGATAATATTGACGTTGTGCTTGACCGCCATCTCGGTGAACAGGTCTAAGTATTGCGGTGTAAAGTCGGCGAGTCTGCGAGCCGCTTGACATGGGCGCGACCCCTCGACGCAAGAGAGCAATTG
>JBITAD010000052.1:0-4711 GCA_044439945.1 Blastopirellula sp. JB062 | reverse complement strand
CTTCCAACCCTTTTTCGAGGTTCCGCCCGGCGGCGATCCGATTCAAATCGCCGACGAGTTGGGACGCCCGGTGGCGATATTGCGGATGGGATCGCGACAGCCCACCGACGGAGAGCGGAGCGGCGAATTCGATTATCGATCGCCGCCGATCGTCGTGTATGACAATACCGCGCCTGCTGCGCAAGCGGCGCCTGCGATGCAGCAAGAAGCGAACGGACGACCGGCGTTTCCGCACGTTCCGCCGACCGCTTACCTGCCCCCCAATGTTGCCGAACGACCGATTTATACGTCGCCTGGCAACGTCCAAACTCGCTAACACTTTCGCCGAATTGCCGTCATGAAACTTCGGAACTTGCGACAACTCGCTTTGCTGGCCGCGGCGTTTGGCCTGCTGACCTTGCCGGCGTGCAAAATTGCGGACGTCAAAACGACGTATGGGCCGCCCAAGCCCGAAGCTGGCGCCAGCCTTACGCAAAACGAACCGGCGGCGGCCCCAACCATGGAAGCGGTCGAACCGCAAATCGCCGCGACCCCGCCTAGCGAAGCGAAGTACCCGGTGCAATTGACCTCGGGCGAAGAGCCGGCTGACGTACCGCCGCCCGAGCATTATTACCAGTCTTTAGCGCCGATCGCGCAAACGCCAGGCGGCGTGCCGTGCCAGAGCGGTCCTTGCGGGCCAGGGTATCCCTGCGGGCCTGGGTACGGCGGCGGTTCGTGCGGCCCCGGCGCCTACGGCTGTTATCCAGTTACCTCGTACGATACGACGCCGCCATGTTGGCCTGAAGACGAATATATTTATGACGGCGGCGATCGAAATCAACGCACGATGATCGGCGAAGATTTCAGCATTCGCGGTTTCGATATCGAGGATACCGTCGCCCATTACGATACGCTTGACGGTCAACGCATCGTCACGCCCAGCAATCGGGTCTGCGTCTATGCGCCTCGTTTCGCCGCCGTACGCAAAATTTACGGCTTGTCCGCCGGATTGAAAAATGAACGATTGATCGCCAATCGCGCCGACCTGGAGTTGCAAGGACAAAATCACAACGGCATCGCCACAAACGTCAACCAACCGTTGCAGCCCGAGCGAAATCTCGGCACGAAATTGCCCACGATTTTCCGCGATCGCACGATGGGCGTCGGCGTCGACAATCGCCAAGAGTTAGTTCAGTTCGTCAAAGAGTTTCAAGCGTATGAAGATTTTTCGATCATGAAACTCGGCATTTACGACGCGACGCAAAAGGCTCGTCTGGCGGTCAGCTTGCAAAACGCAATCGCTTGGACCGAGAAACAAGCGGTCCAAGTCGTGATCGAAGGTCAGAAAGCGCATGAAGGTCTCTACGAAATCAATCCGCAAGAAGCCGTGTTGTTCGACCTGCCTCCAGGCAAGCCGCGTCTACGGATCGTAAAAGCGGCTTCCGCCGACGACGCTCAGCCCGGCGATATTATCGAGTTCACCTTACGCTTCGACAATCTAGGCGATCAACGGATCGGCAACGTGACGATCATCGACAACTTGTCGCCGCGACTCGAATTGGTCGAAGGTTCGGCGCAATGCAGCGTCGACGCCGATTTCCTGACGCAACCGAACGAGAAAGAATCGTTGATCGTTCGTTGGGAAATTAAAGAACCGCTCGAAGTGGGCGACGGCGGAGTCTGTCGATTCAAATGTCGAGTTCGCTAACGGCGGCGACCAGTTAGTCGCCGCGCAAAGCCGGGATCAACGGACTTTGCAACGAATAGCGCGCCGTCGAGATTCCCGCGATCAAGCCGACGGCGAAGATTATGGCCAGCATCGTCGCAAGCGCGGCCCACGGAACGCCAGCGGCGCCGTAAAACATATGCGGCAGCACCGCGACCAGCGCCGCCGCAACGCCTGTCGCCAGACCAGCGACCAATAAGGCGGCGTTTTCTAACAACACCAGAAGGACCAAGCGATTTCGCCGAAAACCGGCCGCTTGCAACAAGGCCAGTTCGCCGCGACGCTCAATCACGTTGCGTGCTTGAACCGTCGCCAATCCAAACGTCCCCAACAGCAAGCCGAGCGCGCCAAGACTTTGAAACGTCGAGAGATACGTATTTTGAACCGCCAACAGTTCGGTCAATCGTTTTTTCGCATCGGTCGCGTCAAACCCTTCCTCGGTCAGACGGTCTTCAAAAGTCGCGGCGACCTTGTCCGTCTCGCCGGTCGGAGCTTGAATCAAGAACATCCGATATCCGCTCGTATCAGGAAAACGGGCTAACAGATTCCTCTCGCTTACGATCAGGCTCCCTTGCAAGATGCTGTTCGCGAGTAGCCCCGCGACCTGATACTTCGTGGTTCGCCCGTCGGGATCGGTCGTTTCAAACGTCTCGCCCACGCCGCCGTACAAATGCAGCGAATACATCGCCGTATTTTTATCGAGCACGCATGGGATCGGCATATTTTCGCCGTCGGCCGATTGATCTAAGACGAGCCAGGGATTTTCTTTCTCCTGGAGCGTCGTCGCCGCCGAAGCCGCCCATTCGAACGAGATCGCATCTGCGGTTGAATAATGAGCGATCATTTGCGGCGTCGCCCCCAACACGCGCGGGCTGTTCGACTGGTACAAATTCAAACAGCTTGCGTCATCGCCTGGTTGCACGCGCAGCGCAAGAATCGTCGTTTTTGAGAGAAGCGGTTCGTCGCTGTCTCGGAAGCCTTGATCGTAGCGACCGACCGGAGAATTTAAATCATGAAAAATCGGCTGCGTACTTTCGGCGATCAAATCGAAACCGCCCGTCCCTCGCTGGGTTGGCGCAAGCCGAAAACTGCTGATCGCAACGATCAGGAACGAAGCGGCCCCGACCAGACCGATCGTCAACGTACTGCGGCCAGGATTGCGCGCCGCATTACTTAGCGCGAGTTGCGACAAGCGAAAGCCGACGCCTGCCGAGCGTTCGGTCGATCGCCATTGCAAGTATCGCCGCTGCCACAGCATCAAGGCGGCCAAAATCGCAGCCCCCGCCCCAAAGAACGCGCCGGCTTGCGCTTCGCCGGCTAAAGCGGTCGCTAATATCGCCAAGCCAATCGAAAGCAGCGCCAGCAGTCCGCCGCCGTAAAGCATCCAAGCGCCCCGATTCGTTTGAGGATCTCGCGAAACCGCGGTTTGCCCCGCTAATAATGCGCGAGGCGAAGCTTTACGCAGTTGACGAAGCGCCCCTAAGATCGCGCCCAAAGAGGCGAAAACGCCGCTTGTCAATCCAATGAGCAACGTCGCAGGATTGTCAAAATGTAACTGCAAAAAAGGCGTGACGACCGCATCCACCCACCAAGTACGCAGGCCGTAAAGCATCAGCCAAGCGTACGCGACGCCCAGCAAAACGCCGAAGACGCCGCCTAGCGCGGCAACGAGCGTCGCTTCGATCAACAAGATTGCGCGTATCGAGTTCATACGCAGGCCGACCGCCGCCTCCAAGCCGATTTGCCTCGCTCGTTGATCCACGCCCAATTGAAATAAGAGCGCGGTTAGCATCAACGCGGCGGCGATGATAAACATGCTGAAGCCGATAAATAAAGCGTTGAACGGAGTCGTTCCGCTGGCTGCCCGCAAGGCATTTCGTCGAGCGGCCAAAAATCGAAATCCCAGCTCTTCTTTACGCTGGTTCAAAGCGGCCTCGACGTCGGCGATTAGCTGCTCTTTCGGCATCGCATCAGCCGCGATACGTATCGAGGTCGCATTTCCAAAGCGGCTCCCCCACATTTTTTCGCCGGCCGCAAGCGAGACGAACGCTTTGGGCGTCGTGCGATGGTTTTCCCAATATTCGTCATCAACTCCGCGAATGCGACGATTATCAAACGGGAACGGGGGATCCCAATCATTGATCGAATCTTGATCAGTAATCCCCTCGACCTCTGGGGTCAAATCAGGATCGTTCGCCGTGGTTGGCGCTTGATCAAATTGGGCAGGCCTACGGCGCGAAGCAGGTTCGACCGGCTCGGTCAAAGGAGTGATGGCCGCTACTTTAAATTGACGAGTCGTTTCGACGGCGACTCCATGAGAGCTTTCCGGCTCAAAATAGGCGATCTCGATTCGATCTCCGACGACGGCGGCCAACATGTCGGCCGACCAACTATTTAACAAGACTTCGTCTTCCGCGAGCGTTCGAATAGGTTCCCCCTGCGAGTCTAGCAACGGGTCGCTCAATGCGCCGGGGTCAAGCGCCGTGACCGTCGAGTATGGGATCGCTTCGTCGTCCGCCGACTTTTTTTCGATCGAGGTCGCCAGGTAGGTGAAAAGCGGAAACGAGTCGGGGCCGGCCGCTTGCAAGATCGCCTGCTCAGCCGCACGGCTAAAGATCATGCGCGAAGAGCTGAACTGATAATAATCGTAAATCGTTTTCGACGCTTCTCCGTCGACGATGAAATCTTCTCGTACCTGGTCGAGTCGAAAGCCGAAATCGGCGAGCGAAAGCTTCAATGCGTCGGCCAACTTCACGTCGAGCAAGTCGGGGTCGAGTTCCGCCGTCAGTATTGCGTTCGCCTTGTGAGGTTGATCGAGCGAATCTTCGAGCAAGGCCAGCGGCACAAACGCGTTTTGGGGCGATTGTTGATTGGGAAAAAGACCGAAACGGCCCAACCCTTCGGCCGGAATAATTGCCGCCACCTTCACGCGCGGGATGCCTTGAACGCGGTCCGATTTTCGACCGAGCTGGCTATGGGCAGGCACTTCGTTGGACGAAGGGAGCC
>JBITAD010000051.1:0-4720 GCA_044439945.1 Blastopirellula sp. JB062 | reverse complement strand
TGAGCTTGACTCAGGAAGCTGGCGAAGTCGGCCTGGCGGGCGTTTCGTTGCAGCTATGGCAAAAGGTGAACGGCGTCTACGTCAACACCGGTCATACGACCACGACAAACGCCCAAGGCGACTACGAGTTCGGCGTCGATCTAAACCTGCAACCGGGCACGTATCAGATCCGAGAAGCCCAGCCGTCCGGCTATTTTAGCGTCGGCGCCGTACCTGGTACCGTCGCGGGCGACGACATTGGATCTATCGTCAGCGGCGACAAAGACATACTGACGGAAATCACGATCACTCATGGCGGCACGTCGGCGATCGATTACGATTTCGCCGAAGCGCTGCCAGCTTCGATCAGCGGATACGTTTATCACGACCGCGACAATGACGGCGTCAAAGAAGACGGCGAAGAGGGAATTGCCGGCGTTACGATGACCATCACCGGCATCGACGTTGACGGCGTAACCCACACCTTTAACGTAACGACGAACGCCGTTGGGTATTATGAGGCGACTATGTTGCCGCCGGGCATGTATACCGTCACCGAAGCGGTGCAGCCGGGCGGATATATCGACGGCATCGACGCGGCTGGTACCGTCAACGGCTCGTTGATGGGCTCGGCGACTAACCCGGGCGATCAGATCGTTAGCGTGTTGTTGCTCGGCGGCGAAGCCGGCATTAACTACAACTTTGGCGAAATCAAGCCGGCGTCGATCAGCGGTTCGGTTCATCTAACCGACCGCGACGGCAACTGTCATGACGGCGTGTCGGTCATTACGCCTCCGCTCGAAGGCGTCGTTATCGAATTGCTTGACGCCGACGGCAACGTGATCGCCACGACGACCACCGATGCGAACGGCGAGTATTTATTCGATAACCTACTGCCGGGCACTTACTCGATTCGCGAATATACGCCGGACGGCTTGATTGACGGCGGCGACCATGTCGGCAAGATCGACGGAATCAAAGTCGGCGAAAATTCGGTCAATGACTTGCTCTCAAACATCGTACTCACCTCTGGCGACGAAGGGGTCAACTATGATTTTTGCGAACACGAAGCGGCCTCGATTTCCGGTTATGTTTACCACGACCGTGATAACGACGGCGTAAAAGAGGCCGGCGAAGAAGGCATAGGCGGCGCGACCGTCATCTTGCTGGACGCCGCCGGAGTTCAAGTTGCGACAACGACGACCAATGCCGACGGGTCTTACAGTTTCACCGGCCTACGAGCTGGAGAGTATCAGATTGTCGAGACGCAACCGACCTCGTATATCGACGGGCTGGACGCCGCTGGTACGATCGCCGGCGGAGTCGTCGGCGCCGCGATCAACCCCGGCGACAAGATCGAATCGATCGAACTCAAGTGGGGCGATGACGGCGTCAACTATAACTTCGGCGAAATCAAACCGGTCAGTATCAGCGGATACGTCTATCATGACTTAGACAACGACGGTTTGAAAGAAACCGGCGAAGCCGGCATTGGCGGAGTCACGATACAAGTGATTAATACCGTGACAAGCCAAACCTTTACGGTCACGACCGATGACAACGGCTATTACGAAGTCACGGGACTCGTCCCTGGCTCTTATCGAGTTATCGAAACTCAGCCGGTAATTTACACCGACGGCAAAGACGCCGCCGGTACGGTCAACGGCTCGACGCGCGGGGTCGCCGACAATCCTGGCGACGCAATCAACGGCATCACGCTCGCCAGCGGCGACGCCGGCATCAATTACAACTTTGGCGAAATTTTGCCTGGTTCGATCTCGGGCAAGGTTCATCTGACCGACCGCGACGGCAATTGTTTCAGCGAAGAAGCGTATAATTCGCCTCTTGAGGGAGTGATCGTTCGCCTCTACGATTCGCAAGGGAACTTGGTCGAAGAAACGACGACTGACGCCAACGGCGACTACGTCTTTGACGGTCTGCTTCCCGGTACTTACACCGTGGTCGAAATCACGCCGGACGGTTTAATTGACGGCGGAGACCATCTCGGCACGATTAACGGCGTGCAGGTCGGTCAAAAGACAACCAACGATACGCTCAGCTCGATTATCATTCGCTCGGGCGATCACGGCGTCAACTATGACTTCTGCGAACATCAACCGGCTGAACTCGGCGGCTACGTCTATCACGATCGTGATAATGACGGCGTCAAAGACCCGGGCGAAGAAGGCATTGCCGGTGCGATCGTCTATCTGTATGACAGCAGCGGCGCCTTAATCGGTACGCAAACGACGGCAGCCGACGGATCTTACCTGTTTACCAACTTGCGGGCAGACACCTACCGCATTGTTGAGCAACAGCCCGGCGGGTATCTCGACGGCAAAGACGCCGCAGGCACCATCTTGGGCTCGGTCGTCGGCGCTGCGACCAACCCAGGCGACGAAATCCGATCGATCGACTTGCGTTGGGGCGATTCGGGCGTCAACTATAACTTCGGCGAAATTAAGCCCGGCAGCATCGGCGGCTACGTCTGGTCAGACGTCGACGACGATTGCTTGTTCGACGACAACGAACAACCAATCTCAGGCGTCGTGATTAACCTGCTTGACGCGGCGGGCAACATAATCGCAACCACGCAAACCGACGCCAACGGGCACTATTTGTTTGAGAATCTGCTGCCCGGCGCGTATACGGTTGTCGAAATTCAACCAGCCGGATATTTCCAGGGTCATCAGATCGATATGAACGGTCTGGCCGACGATTCGGTTCAAGATACGATTTCGCGCATCAATATCACGTCAGGTCTTGATCTCGACAATCATAATTTCTGCGAATTGCCGCCTGCGACGATATCGGGTTACGTGTTCCAAGACGGTGCGACCTTTACGACGACCGACGGCAACTTGCCGGCTGACGCGCTCTCGCAACGCGACGGAACTCGAACCCCTGACGATACGCCGATCGCCGGGGTTACGCTCGAACTGCGAGACGGAATCACCGGCTTGCCGATCATGGGAGATGATCCTCGGATTTTGGGCGGAACCTATGGTAGCGGGCCGATACGTGTGGTTACCGATGCGAACGGTTACTATCAATTTGTCGGTCTCGAAGCAGGCTTTTACGCCGTATTCCAAATCCACCCCGAAGGTTACGTCGACGGCAATGATAACGCCGGCTCAACGGCAGGCGTCGCCTTTAACCAGGGCAATGGAGTCAGCGTCGGCACCTTATTAGTCGATCCGCAAAACGATATGATCGCGCTGATCGATCTGCCGGTGGGCGGCCACTCGTATGAGAATAACTTTAGCGAATTAAAAGCGCAGACCAATCCGACTCCGCTGCCGCCCGAACCTCCGGTGGCGCCCGGCGCGTTAGATCCGCTGGTGATTCCGCCCGCGCCGCCTACGCCGTCGATCATTCCGCCTGCGGCGTTGTTTATCATTCAACCGCTGCTGCAAAGTTCTAGCGGCGGCGCGACCGGCAACACCTGGCACTTAAGCGTGCTGAACGCCGGAACGCCTCGCAGTAAAGATCAAATCGCATACGCCGAACCGAACGTTTGGTTCACGGCCGCAAACGACTCGATCTTGCCATGGGAAGGAAACGACTTGCAGCAGGCCGAATGGAAACTGCAAACGCAATCAGCCGGCGACAATGACCCCGAAAAGGTCATGACCAAACTGTTCGGCATGCCTGGCGCACTCCCAGTATCCGGCGACTTCAACGGCGACGGGGTGACCGATTTCGGCATTTACTACAAAGGCCATTGGTATATCGACGTCAACGGAAACGGCGTCTGGGACGAAGAGGACTTGTGGGCCAAGCTAGGCTATGACGGCGATTTACCGGTGGTCGGCGACTGGGATGGCGACGGCAAAGATGACATCGGCATCTTTGGCAAAGCCTGGCCGGGCGATCCGCGGGCGGTCGCTAGCGATCCGGGCTTGCCGGTTCCGAACAACGTCTCGACCGGGGTTTCGAAAAACTTGCCGCCCAAACCTGACGAAGCGACGCTTGGAAGCCGGGTCATGAAATTGACCTCGACCGGCAAGGTGCGTTCCGACCTGATCGACCATGTTTTCCACTTTGGTACCGCCGGCAACTATCCGGTGGTCGGCGACTGGGACGGGGACGGAATTCAAACGATCGGCGTCTTCCAAGACGGCGAATGGCGCCTTGACGAAGATGGCAACGGTCGCTGGGATGACGAAGTCGATTCGCGCGTCCGCTACGGTCAAGCCGGAGACATACCGGTGGTCGGCGATTGGAACGGCGACGGCATCGATGAAATCGGCGTCTTCCGAGGCGGCGAATGGATCCTCGACAACGACAACAATCGCCATCTAGACGACACGGACAAAGTGTTCATGCTCGGCGAAGCTGGCGACATGCCGACGGTCGGCGATTGGGACGGCGATGGATATGACGAAATCGGCGTTTATCACGGGATCGAAGGCCAGCCCCGAGTTAGCGAAGCTACGGGAACCACCCAGCGCTAACGATTGCTATCGCAAAACGAGAAAGGGCGCGACGATCATTCGCCGCGCCCTTTTTTTCTAGCTTGCTTTCAGCTTTTCAATTTCGGCTTTGGCCGCAGTTAATTCCTGCTCAAACTTCTCGATTTCGCTCGGGTCGTCCGCCTGCTCTCTTGAGCCGGCCAATTGTTGCGTCAACTTCTGGATTTTTTTATTCAGAACTTCGATTCGCTTTTTCGCTTTTTTATCCATCGATTGCTTCCGGGGCCAACAAGATGAGCATTTCTATCTATTGCACCAGTGTAGTG
>JBITAD010000050.1:524-4728 GCA_044439945.1 Blastopirellula sp. JB062 | reverse complement strand
TTCCGATCTTAGAGGTCATAGGCGGCTGCGTCGATGGCCGAAAGCGCGAATTTGTCGTGCGGAATGACCTGAATGCAGCGCTGATAAAGATCGCGCGGATGGAGCAGATCAAGATCAGCGACGTGCGTTTGAATTTGACGCAAAGAATCTTCGAGCGATTCGTAGGTGTGTCCGTAGTAGGCGTTGCATGTCACTTCGCCGTAACCGACCGCTTGGTCATGAGCGAGCCGCACGATCAGGCATTGTTGCTCACGAAGGGTTCCGCGCGCAATGGAAAAGGGATCTTTAAGCGGGAGTTGGACCCGGCGCCAGTGAAGCTTCACGCTGATATCCTATTTTTTAATTCGAGTACGGCGTCGACCAAGACGTCGGGGCCGTCGCGATAAACGTCGCAGACAGGAAGTCCCAGTAGGTCTTGCGTTCGCTGTTTTTCGGCTTCGGCCTGGGGTGCGGAGATATTGCGGCCGTTGAGCGCGACGCCGATGACTTGAGATGGGAAACGTTCGGATGCGATTTGCTCGTACAGGTACTTGTACCGTTCAAGGGCCTTTAGCGGGACATGCGGCATCCCCTTTACGTGCGGACGTTCCGCTTCGTAGCAGAGGATTAATCCTTGCGGCGCACAGCCATGAAGCAGCCCCATCGTTACCGCGGAGAAGGCGGGGTGCGTAATGCTGCCTTGCCCTTCGACCAGCAAGATATCGTGCCGTTCGTTTTGGAGGACAAGTTTTTCGACGGCGCCGTTGACGAAATCGGACACCACGCAATCGACCGGCACGCCGTTGCCGACGATCATGATGCCGGTTTGGCCGGTGGCTAAAAACTTGGCGTCGGATTCCCGCTGTTGCAGACCTTTTTCCAGCTCGAGCATGGCGACCATTTTGCCGACGCTGCAGTCGTGACCGACGGCATGAATCCTTAGGCAATCAGGGCGATAGTCGGCGCAACTGGCCGTTTGCCGATGCTGGTTTCTGCGGACATCGATCAGCAGACTGCCGCTTTGCTCCGCCGTACGGCAAAACTCTTCGTTTTCTACGAGAAACTCATGCAGGCCGGAGACGACGTCGATCCCACGGCGAATCGCTTCAGAAATGACGGTCTTCAAACTTTCCGGCAGTTTGCCGCCCGCAGGCGAGATGCCGAGAAAGAGAGCGTCCGGCGAATCGACGTCGGCGAGCGACGCAACGACAGGGGTCGCGTCTCCGACGCCGTAATGCGATTGGGTCGTCTTGCCGCGATGCGCCGGGTCGATCACTGCCAGGCAATGATCGGCACGGTAACGTAACAGGCTGACCGCCGTTTTGGAATTTGATAGGGGCGCGTTCTCGCCGACCGCAATTGCGATCCGCCGATAATGACTAATCGTATCAAGTCTAGGCGCGTTCGATGAGGAGGAATCGAGGGCAGCAATGCTCATTGGCTTCTACCGGCGTATGTTGCTTGAAATTCAGAAATAGAAAGCGTCATTCGACCGCAGGTCGGCTACGGCGCAGGCTTTTTGCGGAGGGCGCGGCCGGCTAACATGCCGGTCGGCGTCCCATCGTAGACGGCCGCTTCACCGTTCACGAAGACGTACTTTACGCCTTCGGAGTATTGATGCGGATCTTCAAAGGTCGCCTTATCGATAATGGTTTTCGGGTCGAAGACGACGATATCGGCCGCCTTGCCTGGTTTTAAGTAGCCGCGATCTTCGAGGCCGAGGATATCCGCGGGAAGCCCGGTCGCGCTGCGGATGGCCTGACTTAGCGAGATAACTTTTTCGCGAATCGCATAGTGCCCGATTTTTCGCGGAAAGGCGCCGTAATTGCGCGGATGCGGGCGAGTTGAGTCGGGCGTCATTACGCCGCCGTCCGAAGCGGTGGCGACCCAAGGATTCGTCATCGCATGCCGAACTTCCTCTTCGTTCATGGCGAAGTTGACGATCATGGCTCCGCCGCTGCGCATAATCTCTTCGGCGATTTGCAGCGGCGTCTTATTTTCTTCGTCGGCGATCTGACGCAAATGTTTGCCGACCCAATCAGGACGTGGTCGATACTGGGCGATCACAATCTGCTTGCCGTCTTCTTTGACGCTTAGGCTCTTGTCGACCGCGGCGAGAACTTTGGGGCCGAGATCCGGGTTATCTAAACGCTTCACAAGTTCGTCGATTCCGCCAGACATGGACCAAGGCGGAAAGATGGTGGCCGCCAACGAAGTGCTGGCCGCAATATATGGGTATTGATCGGCAGTCACCTGGCGCCCTTGTCGCCGGGCGTCTTTGATCATTTCAATCGCCAGACGGAGTGTTCCCCAATTGGGCGTTCCTTTCACTTTCAAATGCGAAATATGAACGGGAACGTCCGCCGCTTCTCCGATGCGTATCGCTTCTCGAACGGAATCGAGCAGTCCGCCTTCTTCTCCCCGAATGTGACTGGCGTACACGCCTCCTGCGGCGCCGACGGCGGCGGCGATCTCGATTAGCTCATCGGTGTCGGCGTAGACGCTGGGGGTATAGATCAGACCTGTCGACATGCCCCAAGCGCCATCTTTCATGGCTTGCGTCGCAAGGCGGCGCATCTCTTGCAATTCGCTAGGGGTCGCTTTGCGCTTGATCTGACCGACGACTTGTTTTCGCAGTTCTCCCTGAGGCAATAGGTGAGCGACGTTCGTGCCGGCGCCCGCTTTGTCGACCTCGTCATAAAAATGTCGAACGTCGATCGGCCCCATGCCGCAGTTTCCGGTTACCGAAGTGGTGCAACCTTGCATCAGGTAGTTGACCGCGCCTCTTGTTTGGGGCTGCGTGATCTCCGGATCGCTATGCGTATGCAAATCGATGAAACCGGGGCAGACGATCAGTCCAGTCGCATCGATACGGTACTCGCATTCCGGTCCGTCGCCAGGACCTGTCGAGACGATGACTCCGTCGCGAACCGCTACGTACCCTTGCTCGATCGAGTCGCCGCTGCCGTCATGCACGATTCCATTGACGATTACGTAATCGAACCGTTCCGCGCCGAACGCGCCTCTGGCGATCAACAGGCAAACGAAAAACGACGCATTCAGGCGCGTCTTCAGAGCAAGAGTCACTATTTTTTCTCCGCTGGAATGTCAAACGAATGCGTTGAGTTTTCGGTAGGAGCTTTAAACCGCATTTCAAGATTTTCAAATAACGGCGGACCATAGTTCACGTCGGCGCCGCCGCCCTCGACAGGAGCGCCATATCCGGTGAGTCTTGCTACGTAGGCGCCTCCGACGAGCCCCCGAGGTCGCTCGACCTGATATTTGCCGTCTTTAATGACGGCAGTCGAAGCTGGGCCTTTATTGCCTTGTTGGGCGTCAGGCTCTAGCGTGATTTGGCCATTAACGACGGGCTTTCCTTGAAAGGTGACGTCGCCGCTTAGTTCGTATCGCATTATGCCGTCGGTATTGGTCGAGCAGCCGACCAGGAAGCAGGTTGCGATCAATAGAGTCGACTTCAGCGCCGCGCGGGCGAATAGGCAATCTTTAGACATTGGTTCTCATCGAGATCGTGTTTGTATTGGTTGAGACGGACCGTAAACCCAAGCTTGGCCTACGGACTGCGGTACTGCGCCGTCAGTCCGCAACGGCGAATCAGGTCGATTGACTCGTCGGAAGCTTGCAGATGGTTTAACGCACGCGTCGAAATCTGAGCGAGTTATTCTTGGAAACCGCCGACAGGTAAACCGTCGTTGCGAATTCCCAAGCCCCGGAACATGGTGATGTCTACCGTTTCGCCGATGAAATGAACGGAACCATCCGCCATGACGAATTGGCATCCGCCGGGGTGGAAACTGCCGAACGTATGAGATTGGTAATTTCTTGGGTCGTCGACGAGAGGGTCAACTGGGGCCGAGTTAATGCCGTTATCGGCGGCGGCTAGATTGATCGCGTGACGACTGCCGTTGTTGACGTTTGGCGACGAAGCCCATCCGACATACGCGCCATTCGACGAATTGACGCGGGTGGTGCTGTAATGACTTTCGCCGATAAGCAAAGTGTTCGACGATCCGTCAACCAAGTCTCGAAAGCCGATCTTCGAGTTCACATATAATGCGCCATTCACGTAAAAACGGCGTTCCGCGGTTCCGCAATCATATCCGTCCGGCGATTGGTAGCCGCCTTGCACGCCGCGATAGCTGCTGGCGAGCGGCTCGGCGCCGGCGACTGCGTCAGACGGACACTGAAAAACATCGACCGGCGTTTC
>JBITAD010000050.1:0-514 GCA_044439945.1 Blastopirellula sp. JB062 | reverse complement strand
GCGGCTGCGTTGCTAGTGCTTGCGGCAAATCCGGAGGGAACCGAAGACATTTCGGTCACGTTGTAAGTGTAGAACGGTTCTTCGAAAACGAATCGCTCGTGGAGATTGTTCTGTTCTAAAAAGGGAAGGATCAGAATGGTCCACGAAGCTCCGCCTGTATTCCGGCTGCTCTCTTTGCACCAGTTCGAGCTAGCTGGATTTGAGATGGGGCTGATAGAGCCTGAGGCGAAAGTCTTGTGAGTATCGTGATAGTTGTGCATGGCCAAACCGAACTGTTTTAGGTTGTTGACGCATTGAATACGTCTTGCCGCTTCTCGGGCTTGCTGCACAGCTGGTAGTAGAAGTCCGATTAAGACGCCGATGATGGCGATGACGACTAGCAATTCGACAAGCGTAAATCCGCTCCGGTGCAAACGATTTCGATGCATGCCCTGCTCCTAGAATAGAAATAGTATGAAAGTAGAAAACTTTAGGCTGCGAAATGATGGGGAGCGAATATTGCGATTCACCATGT
>JBITAD010000049.1:0-4737 GCA_044439945.1 Blastopirellula sp. JB062 | reverse complement strand
GGGAATCTGGGAAAACATGCAGAAGGTTCTCGACGGCATGTTCAAAGAAACTGGGCACGAGAACGCCTATTTTCCGCTCTTTATTCCCATGAGCTTCTTAGAGAAAGAAGCGGAGCATGTGGACGGATTCGCCAAAGAGTGCGCCGTCGTCACGCATCATCGGCTTGAGCCGGGCCCCGACGGAGGGCTTGTGCCGGCAGGCAAGTTGGACGAACCGTTGATCGTTCGCCCGACCAGCGAAACGATCATCGGCGCGATGTATGCCAAATGGGTGCAGTCGTATCGAGATCTGCCGATCTTGATCAATCAATGGGCCAACGTGGTTCGTTGGGAACTGCGCACACGCATGTTTTTGCGCACCGCCGAGTTTTTGTGGCAAGAAGGTCATACCGCACATGCCACGGCCGAAGAGGCGATCGCCGAAACGCGGCAAATGCTCGAAGTCTACGCCGACTTCGCCGAAAACTATATGGCGATGCCCGTGATCAAAGGCGAAAAGACCTCGTGGGAACGCTTTCCGGGCGCCGTCATGACGCTAAGCATCGAATCGATGATGCAAGATCGCAAAGCGCTGCAAGCGGGCACGTCGCACTTTTTAGGGCAGAACTTTTCCAAAGCCCAAGAGATTAAATTTCAATCCCAAGAGGGGAACGAAGAGTACGCCTGGACGACCTCGTGGGGCGTGTCGACTCGGTTAGTCGGCGGCTTGATTATGACGCACAGCGACGATGACGGCTTGATTGTGCCGCCGCGCCTGGCGCCCAAGCATATCGTCTTGCTGCCGATCTATCGTAACGACGAAGAGCGGGCCGCCGTGTTGGCTTACGTCGATCAACTCAACGCCGAACTGAAATCGATCCGCTATCATGGCGATCCGATTCGCGTGTTGGTCGATGATCGCGACATTCGCGGCGGAGAAAAGACTTGGCAGCACATTAAGAAAGGGGCGCCGCTTCGAGCCGAGATCGGCCCGCGCGACGTCGCCGGAGACGGCGTCTTTTTGGCCCGCCGCGATCAGAGCCCGAAGGATAAGCAAGGCGTTTCCCGCGCCGATCTATTGGCGACGATCACGACGCTGCTTGACGAGATACAAAACAATTTGTTTGAGCGAGCGAAGAAGCTGCGTGACGACAACAGTCGCACGATCGACAAGCTTGACGATTTGATTGCGTTCTTTACGCCGAAAAACGGAGAACGTCCTGAGATCCACGGCGGCTTCGCCTATTGTCACTGTGCCGATGACCCGGCGGTCGAAGAAGCGCTGAAAAAGCATAAACTGACCGTCCGCTGCATCCCGCTCGAAGGAGACGACGAGCCGGGCGAATGCGTCTTTACCGGGCAACCGGTCCCCCGGCGGGCGGTGATCGCCAAAGCGTACTAACGCACCGCTTCGCCCAGCTAAAAAATGCTTCAGATAAAAAAGAGGCCGCAACCTTTGGGGTTGCGGCCTCTTTGCTATTAGTCGACAGGAGGCTGATCGAGCGATTACGGCATTTCAAAGACGGTCGCATCCGCCATGCCGTTTAACTGAATCCAGACCACATTATCAACGGTCAACGGAATCGCTTTGACCGAACCGTCGCCCAGCCCGGCCATCATGACGTTATGCGGGGTCGAGGCGCCGAACTCGTCGGAGTTAATTTTGTACTGTGCTTGGTAGACCGGCGCGATCAGTTTGGGGCCAGTCGCGGTGCCGACCCCGTCATAGTCGGCCGAAGTGCCGTCGTAGTCGAGCCAGCTAAGCGCATCGCTGCCGCTGCCGGCTTCGTACGCGCCGACCAACGCCGTGTGGGCGTAGGCGTCGGACAAAAAGCGTTCTTCCCCGGTCGACGAGTCGTAACCCGCGACGGTCGTTTCGGCAATAAAGACCGTATTCGAGGCGCCATCTTTGATTTGCGAAAACTTGGTCGAGCGTCCCGGGCGGAAGACGCCGTTCATGTCCATGCGAGCGCCGCTGTCTAAGGCCGTGCCGGTTAAGGCCGTCGGACGCGTATCGCCTGCGGCAAATTGATTGCCTTGGATGCTCGAGAAGTAACCCTCGGCGCCGGAGTAGTTGGTTGGAGAGAAATCGCCCAGTTCGGCGCCCGGCGCTCCGTTGGGGTCCGACGGACAAACAAGCAGCTCTAATTGGGTGCTCAACAGCGCCGTATTCGAGCCGGAGACGGCTGGGATCTGGAAGTTCAAGCGGTCGTAGAGGGCCGTTTGTTCGAGTTGCGGCAAGATCTGCGCGATCCAGCTGAAATGGTGGGCGCTGGCCGACGCATCAGAAACAGTCGACGCCATCGGCAGGGCTTTGTGCGTTGATTCGTAGTTGATCAGTGCGAGTAGCAAGTTCTTTTCGTTATTGGTGCACTCGGCACGGCGTGCCGCTTCGCGAGCTTGTTGCACCGCCGGCAGCGTTAACCCGACCAAAATGCCGATAATCGCGATCACGACTAAGAGTTCGACAAGGGTAAAACCGGCGCGCAGGCGGCTACCTGAGACGTGGCGATTCATAAATTCAAGCCTTCCGAGAATTCAATGGGCATCGGATGAGGAGTGGAGGAGGAGCTGGTCCCTGAACTTTTCATTGTGCCCCAATTATTCGCACGCCACAAGGGAAATGCCAGCATCTGATTTTCATTAGGGAAGTTTCCGCCCCCACTTGAGGGTAAAAAATCTTCCACTAGAGAATCGTTTCCCCTGTTGGGGTGGAATTGCGGTGTTTAAGCATGTTGTTACGGGATATGCATGCGAGTAGAGAAATTGGGGCGACCTTGTCTATTGGGCGAGGTAGTTCTAGCACCCAATAGTTCTTTCAGATTCTGCGGCGGCTGTTCTCGATAAACCCATTAAACCTAAATCAGGTGCGGAAGGCTGCGCTCGAAGCGGAACCCAACGGCGGCGCACGCGAAGCGGAGAAATCGCGTGCGAGGCGTTCAGGCTAAAGCAGTCGCAATACGGTATCGCGGAGGCGATTCCCTGCGTCGAAAAGTAAATCCTGGGATTTGGAGGGAGTTCAGATGAAAACGGATTGGAAGACGGCGATGCTCGCCGTCGGCATGCTGGTCGGCTCGACCACGTTTGCCGTCGCTCAGCAGCCTGGCTATTACAATGCCGGCAAGGTGAGCTATGTCGGCGACGAAGTCGCCGTCAGCGATTGCGGTTGTACCGCCGGTACGACTTGCGATTCTTGCAACACGTGCGACACGTACGCTTGCCAAAGCAGCTGCTGCGGAATCGATTGGTTCCCTTGCTGCGGACATGGCGAGAAATGGTCGCTATTTGGCGAAAATGATTGCGGCGTCACCATCGGCGGTTGGATTTCAGGCGGTTTTTATGCGAACGCCAGCGGCGTCCGCTCGAACACGGGCAACTCGCCGGTCGCTTTCCGCAACATCTCGAACACGCCGACCGTCGATCAGGTTTGGTTGTACGCCGAGCGGGTCGCGGACGCCGACACGTACTGCTTCGATCTTGGTTATCGCGCTGATTTCGTTTGGGGCGCCGACGGTCCTGACACGCAAGCTTTCGGTTACGGCGATCGTCACCGCTGGGATAACGGCTGGGACACCGCTCGCGACGAAGGCAGCAATACCGACTTGTACGGTTCGGCCATTCCGCAGTTGTACGCGACCGCCGCTTGGGGCGATTGGGAAGTTAAAGTCGGTCACTTCTACACCACGATCGGTTACGAAGTGGTCGCCGCTCCTGACAACTTCTTTTACTCGCACGCCTACACGATGAACTATGGCGAGCCGTTTACCCATACCGGCGCCATGGCTACCTACACCGGTATCGAAAACCTGTCGCTGAACGGCGGTTGGGTTCAAGGTTGGGACACCGCCTTCGATAACTGGGAAGCCCAGCAGATGTTCCTCGGCGGCGCCAGCGCCACGTTGAGCGATCGTGCGACCCTGACTTGGCAGTGCGTCGGCGGTTCGTTCGGCAAGAACGGCGGCGACTCGTACATGAACAGCTTCGTCTTCGATTACGACTTGGGATCGGGCTGGAACTACGTTTTCCAACACGACCTAGGCGTGCAGTATAACCTGGTCGATAACGCCGGCGCCGCGACCGACGACGCCTACTGGTACGGCATCAACCAATACTTGTTCAAAGAAATCAACGAGTGCTGGAAGGTCGGTACGCGTATCGAATGGTTCAACGACGAAGACGGCGCTCGCGTCGAGAACGGTCCGGGCAGCTACTACGCTTTCAGCGTCGGCGCCAACTGGACTCCGAACTCGAACCTGATCGTTCGTCCCGAATTGCGTTGGGACAAATTCGACAACAACACCGGCGCGACCCCGTTTGCCGACGGAGCCAGCGACAACGATTTCTTCGGCGGCATGGACGTGATCCTGCTGTACTAAGCGATCGACGGAAAGTTGTCTGACGACAAATCGAAAAACCGCCGGGGCCGTCCCCCTGGCGGTTTTTTTCGTTCTTGGCGTAAACTAACGGAAGCTTACTTTTTTTCGTCGCTATTTACGTTGCGAGACACATGGGCGATTTGAAGCCGCCGCATCC
This sequence comes from Blastopirellula sp. JB062, assembly GCA_044439945.1. GTDB lineage: Bacteria > Planctomycetota > Planctomycetia > Pirellulales > Pirellulaceae > Blastopirellula. Next base: position 225 of record JBITAD010000049.1, on the reverse strand, counting down.
AGTTCTGCGAATCGTCGCCGCATTCAGCCGCCATGCCGATGCGCTGGATTGGGGAAAACGAGAATTGACCGCTTTGTGGGGCCCGCTGGCCTTAGAGAGTCCTCATTTCGATCTGGTCGAGACCAATTATTACGACGACGAAATGGGAACGGAGCTAAAAAAATGCTTTTGGGCGTTTGAAACGTTAGCCGACAGTTCGGCTTTGCCCGATTGGAAGCGACAGTC
>JBITAD010000048.1:0-4747 GCA_044439945.1 Blastopirellula sp. JB062 | reverse complement strand
ACGGTTGCGGCGGCGAACATAAAAAGCCCCCCCGCGACATGCAAGGTGCCCAACACGCGTTCGGTCGCAAAAAAACGATCCGCAAAAATACCGACGAAAAATGGCGAAATAATTGCGGCGATCGGTCCCACCGAATAGGTCCAAGCGATCTCTGGACCGCCAAACCCAATCTTGCCTAAATAAAGATAGGCGGTGACGTACCACGAGCCCCAAACGAAGAATTGAATGAACATCATCAAACAAAGGCGTAGAAAAATCGATACGTTCATTCGCGAGTCCTTCAGGTTCAATAGCCGCGGCGGCAAGTGTGCAAATCGAGGGGAAAAGGCCGCATTCTAGCCTGCGCAGCTATCAACGTGAAGATTCGTCTCACGGCGGCGCTCGGTTTTTGCCTCGAAAAAGAGTTCCCTCCCTTTACTTCCCCCTGGCAGCGCAAACAGTCGCCCAACTTTCGCAAACCGAGCGTCGTCGGCCCGTTCCGACCTGATGACGACAGTGTTATACTTCTCGCAGGTTTTCTTCTTTTTTGCCTGCAAGAACGAGACGTAATTGATGAGCGCCGAAGCCAAAATCAAAGAACTGCAATTAGAACTTCCCCCGGCTCCCAAGGCGATGGGCGTGTATAAGCCGGTGGTCATTCATAATGGCCTCGCCTATATCTCAGGTCACGGACCGCTAAATGCAGATGGGACGCTAACCCCCGGCAAAGTCGGCCAAAGCGTCGATCAACAAGCCGGCTACGACGCCGCTCGACAAACAGGCCTGGCGATGTTGGCCACGCTGCAATCGCATTTTGGCAGCTTGGACAAGGTCAAACGGATCGTCAAAACGTTCGGCATGGTCAACGCGGTCGACGATTTTGCGGCTCATCCGGCGGTAATTAACGGTTTTAGCGAATTGATGGCGGAAGTCTTCGGCCCTGAAAACGGAGTCGCGGCTCGCAGCGCCATCGGCGTGAGCGGCTTGCCCGCCAACATGATCGTCGAAGTCGAAGCGATCTTTGAAGTCGACGCCTAAGATGCCCCGGCTACTGCAAGAGCTCGTGCAAGTGAAAATGATACTTGCCGAGCTTGCCGCCGTAGTTACCGGCTGAAATAGCGATCACGCCGTCGCCCACGGCCGCGTCGACCGAAGCTTTTATCGCGGCGGCGACCGCTTGTTGACTCGCCCCGTCGATCACAATTTCGAGTACGCAATGGACGCCGTCGAACAATTGACTTTCGACCCGGCTGCGTAGCGTCGGACAATAGGCGTCTGCGGTCGAGGCCCGCAAACCCGGATAACGCGATCCAACTTTGCTTCCGCTCCGGGCGACTCCAGCCGGAAAAGGCGTAATCGCATCAGGCAAGGATTCGATCGCGCGGACTCCTCGCCTTGCCGCATCTAGGGCGCTCGCTTGATCCGTCGCTTGAATCAAAATATTTCCGCCGGCTACTCCTTTCGCGACGCCCAACGATTCTTCGCAAAGAAACTCGCCGTCCATCACAGGTATCCGCCAATAGCGCCGATCAGCGACGACTTTGCTCTTCTGGTATCCGTCGCCGAAGTATCGAAGCTGTTTGCCGAGCGGTACCCGTTCTTCCGCCGTCGGCAGCCCGTCGAACAGCGCCGTCGAGGCGCAGGTCATCACGCATTGTCCCACTCGGTTGGCGATCGCCTTACCAAGCGTCTCGGTCGAAAATCCAAAGGCCAGCACCGCAGCGCCAACTCGTCCATCAGGCGACTCGTCGGTACTTAGCCAACGTTCTACACCGACCTCGGCGTCGCAGGCGATGACCGAACTGCCGTAGCCGCACAACTCGCGCGTCGCCGCTTCAAGCCAATAACGATCATGCGCCGTAATAATGACGCGGCAATATCGCATCCCGAACGCTTCAGCAAACGTATCCGCAATCTGGGTCGAACCGATTTTCACAAGACGCACAATCGCAAAGGAAAGCGGCGAGTAATTATTGAAACCTGCTTCAGAATGCTTTTCATGCTCGAAAACGCCTGACTACGGCAAATTGCGAATCGGACGACGCCGGTCGCAAATCATCAGATAATCGAGGCTTCAATAAATAGTTCTGAAACCGGATCTAGTCTCCCCCGTCAGTACCAAAAACGCAAGCAGGTTCGTTGCTGTTAGCCGCGATTTGGTACACTAAGAGCTTCCCCCTTCATTTGGAGAATCGCCCTTTGGACGCCGCCGTATCGCAACCGCCGCGTATCGCCGTCATCGGCGGCGGCATCAGCGGATTGGCGGCGGCCAATCGCCTGCATGAACTTTCGCCGTCGACTGAAATCCGATTGTTCGAATCTGCGGAAAGACTAGGCGGCGTTTTAGAGACGCGACGCGATCATCAATTTCTCGTCGAGCAAAGCGCCGACACGTTTATCACCAACGTCCCATGGGGGGTCGATCTCTGCCGGCGAATCGGAATCGAGCACGACTTGCTGCCGACAAACGACGCGCTTCGCAAAGCGTTCGTCGTTCGCCAAGGTCGCCTGGTCGAAGTTCCGGAAGGATTCTTGCTGATGGCCCCCGGCAAAGCATGGCCGATATTGCGAACCCCGATCCTTTCGTGGCAAGGCAAACTTCGACTTGCATGGGAGTATTTCGTTCCGCCTCGGCAAAATCTGCGAGACGAAAGCTTAAAATCGTTCGTCGTCAGACGACTGGGCGTCGAAGCTTACGAACGCTTAGTACAACCGTTGATCGGCGGCATCTATACTGCGGACCCTGAAAAATTGAGCGTCGCCGCCACGATGAAACAATTTGTCGAGATGGAACGTCGACATGGCGGTCTGATTCGAGGAATGCGCCGCCGTCAATCGCGCGAAGGACAATCTGACAGCGGAGCGCGTTATTCGATGTTCGTGGCGCCGCGCGGCGGCATGTCGGACCTTGTCGACGCTATCGCAAAGCGGCTTCCCGACTCGACAATTCGCTTACAATCGCCGGTCACCTCGGTCACATGCGACTCAAATCGCAATTGGCATATCGCCTGTAAAGACATGACGGAAACCTTCGCTGGCGTCATTGTCGCCGCCCCAGCGCCGGCGGCCGCAAATTTACTGCGGCGCCAAGCCCCTTCTTTAGCTCAAGATTTAGCTCAAATTTCTTATGCTGGTTGCGCGATTGCAATCTTAGGAGTACGTCGCGATCAAATCGCTCGCCCTTGCCACGGGTTCGGCTTTGTGGTTCCGGAAGTAGAAAAACGGCGTATTCTGGCCGCGAGTTTCGCCAGTCATAAATTTCCTGGCCGCGCCCCAGATGAAGACGTACTAATACGGGTTTTTGTCGGCGGGGCTTGCCATCCGGAGATGAACCATTTGCCTGACCGACAGTTGCGCAAAATCGTCTCCGAGGAGCTCTCCGAGTTGATCGGTCTGAAAGGAGAACCGCAAACGTTCTCGGTACGTCGCTGGACCGCCCAAATGCCGCAATACCATGTGGGCCATTTAGACTTGGTCGAACGTATTGAACAAGCGACGGCGCGTCTTCCCGGTTTAGCTTTAGCAGGAAACGCTTATCACGGCGTGGGCGTGCCGACCTGCATCCGTAGCGGAGAGTTGGCGGCGGAACGTCTAACCGAGCAGTTATCGCTAAACCAAGTCAAGCGTTAAACCTTCGGCTGCCCGAAAGGTAAAATGCGTATCCTCTGACCGCTGATCGTCGAACAGTGCTTGATAGGCGTCGATCGACTGATGCGGATCTTGGTTGTAGGCGGCTGAAAACTCTTGATGCTTCGCGGCCGCTTCCATCAAGCTACGATTCGCCGCAGCTTGGCGAATTTTGTTCGAAAGCGTCGCATTACGATTGATTGCCTGCGACAAAGCTTCGCTCGCCGTTCCCGCCCCCTCGACTTCGATCTCGCCACGATCGTTGATTGAGAATTCAAACTTCGAGCTCGGATTAATTCCTTGCTCTTGCATCAATTGTCGTAAAGCTTTTTCGATCTCTTGAAGCAAATTATCATTCGCGGTCCCAAGATCATTCAACGACATTGAGCTTAATTCTCCGGAAGAGGCGAACAGAGAATCAATGGACGACGGCTTTTTTTCGTCATCCTGATTTTCAAGCGTCGTCGGATCGGCGTTCTTCTCGCCAAGCGATAGCAACTGTCCGAAGCTCGAATTCGAGAGACGTGAGGCGGAATGCGCGGCGACGCCAGCCGCTCCGATCGCAAGCGGCGCAACAACCAATGGATTCATGCGATTCACATTTGAGATGACGTGGCCCCCCGTCTTGATTGATATCGGCAACATAATCGCGCTAAATTCACGTCGAATCCAAGAATCTCGACGGCGTCGCTAGAAAAGAAGGTTATAGCAAAGAAAAAGTTCCCGCTAGCTAAACAGATTTGAAAAGAACCGAGAATCGAATCGCAATATGATTGCTTCGACTGGCCCAACTCTTGGCCGCCCAACTGCGATAGTATCGCAGTCGCAACGCCCTGCCCCAAGAGATCCAAATAATAGTTAGCGGGAACCGTTTCTTAATTCGAACACAATATAGAAGCAGCCAAAGACGCAAGCAAGGCATTTCTCTTGCAATTCAAAATGAACTTGTCTTGATGATTCAATTAGGCTGCATTCGCGATGTGCGCCGGTTGAATCCCGCCAACGCGTTGATAAAGCTCTACGTACTTTCGAGCTGCTTTTTGCCAACAAAACTGGCCCGCATGCTGTTGCAAACGCCGAGCGTAGTTCGGATCGTCGTCGAATTGTCGCATCCCGTCGACAAACCTCTCGAACAAATGGT
>JBITAD010000047.1:0-4758 GCA_044439945.1 Blastopirellula sp. JB062 | reverse complement strand
GAGAAAATGCCTAAGTAATTAGAAGTCGCCAGGCGAAGGCCCCCTTTGGTTGCCGTGGTGGTACCGCCGACCGCGCTAGGGCACTGAAAACCCTCGAGCGGAAGATCATGAAGACCCTGCCATTCCGCATCGGTGGGGCCGAGATTCCAAACCATGGCGTTGTTGTAATTGTTGAGCTGCTCGTGGTACGCGCCCTGTTCCAGATAAGGCAGAACGTAGTGAAGGAAATAGGGCCATTCCGGACTACCCCATCGGGTACCTGTTCGCGATAAGCTTCCGGGAGGAAAGCGGCCGTTTACGTCGTGAAAATTGTGCAAGCTAAGACCAATTTGCTTCAAATTGTTCGTACAGTGCATCCGGCGAGCGGCCTCACGAGCCTGCTGAACGGCAGGCAATAGCAAAGCAATGAGAACGCCAATGATCGCAATGACGACGAGAAGTTCAACAAGTGTGAAACCGCGCTGTTTGACGTGGTGACGCCCTTTACGTTTGTACTGAATCGATGGTGTGAGAGATGTCATGTCGTATAGACCCTAAAAAAAGTAAGAAGAAAAGAATAAGTAGCGAATAGAGGGACTTCGAGCGGCCAGGCGATCTACCGCCTTCCGTAAGCAATAAATAAATATTTTATCTCATGGAATGGCGTGCAACTGCGCCGTCTGTATCAAATAGTGGTACTATTGTCTCAATTGTCTGCTGGCCCCCGATGGGCAAGCTGATAACTGAGAGAGATAGCAAAGAAGGTGTCGGAATCAATCGGCACGAGGTGAATCTTGGGCTCTTGGTCGCTTCCTGGGCTTTGCTTGAAATGCGCAACGGTTGCGGGTGTTTGCGAGGGGTGAGGCCTGCGTTTTGCGTTGCGTGATTGGCAATTGGGATTGGGAATAATTATTTTGGTGGGGGTGACGGCGGCGCGTGGTGACTGTTGGGCGGTTTGATTGAATAGGTGGCGAGGATGATGCGAACTTGGGCGGCGGCTTGTTTGGCGGTGATGTTGTCGGCGGTACGCTGTTGGGGAGCGGATGCGGCCGCGCCCGTTTGTTTGACGGCCAGCCAGCTTTCGATTGCGACCGGAAAGCCTTCGCTGGTAATGATGTCGAACGGATCGACTCATGTTCCGGTTTGGTCGTTGTCGGGCGGTACGGTGGGGCAGTCGGTAGCGGGAGTCGTCGACGGCTTTTCTGACGAGTACGCGGCGGTGAAGGTCGAGATTGTAGTGACGACCGACCACCCGGCGACGAGCCGTGAATTTGACGATACGTATCGGGCGCATCTCTCGCAGTTGACGGCGAGCGAGCCGTTCTCGGCACGGCAGGCGTTGGGTGATTTGGTGCGGACGACGCTGCCGGAGGGCCCATTTTATTCGCGAACGATCGTGCTGGAGTCTTACTATCGAGTCGTGCCGAACGCGCCGATTGCCGTTCGTATTCAGCGTGAGCCGGGTGATCCGGCCGACACGTGGACCCGTCCGACGGGGTTGGCGATGGTGAAGGTGACGCCGCTGAAGGCGCCTCCCGAGCCGCTGATTGTTCAACAGGGGCCAGGCTATGATTCTTGGCCGATGATTCAAGCGATCGGCGACAAGCTGGTGTGTGCGTATAGTCGTGGATCAACGCACACGGTCGGCGAAGATGCGCGGGCCGTTTATGCGCGAACTTCGAGCGACGGCGGGAAAACGTGGACGGCCGAAACGGCGGTGGCCGACTCGCCGGGCTATGGCGACGTGACCGTGGGGAAAGGTCTCGATTCTAACGGAGCGATGTTGCTATGGGTGCGTCGCGTGGGGAAGCAATGGCTGCACGATCTTTATCGCACGACCGACGGGACGACGTTTGAACGGGTGGCGACGCCCGAGATGGAAGTGACGCCGATTCAAGTGACTGACGTCTTTGAAGTGCCGAGCATCGGGCTGATGTCGCTTTGGTTCGCCGGCAGCTACGGCGACCCGGGGCCGACTCACGCTTGGGGGACGCTGACCAGCGACGACGACGGAGCGACTTGGAAACAGACGGTTATCGAATCGGAACTGACCAAAGATGATTGGCCGACCGAGCCTGCCGGAGTCTATCTGGGCGACGGCAAGATTTTAGTCGTCGGCCGTACCGAGTTTCGGGGCGACACGACGGCGCGCTCGCAGTTTCAGATGACGTCGACCGACTACGGAGCGACCTGGAAGCGAGCGAAGACGAACATCAGCGACGTCGTGATTTCGACGCCCAGTTTGATCTTTGATCGAGCGACTGGTTTGTTGACCAACTATTATTACGAACGGGGCCCGCACAACGGCGTGTTACGGCGACGAGTGACGAAGGCTGACCGCGTGTTCGATCGCCCGCTGAGTTGGCCTGCGTCGGAAGCGGTGGCGACGGGAAGCCAGGTCACGGTCGATGCAGGCAACGCGAACGCCACAGCGGTTGGCGACATGCACTACGTCAGTTTTTATACCGGCAAGGATCCTGATACGTCGGTCGTGATGTCGGCGGTTCCGGCGCCCCAAGCGGCAAAGCCGAACCCGGCGAAGTGAGCCGCGACGGGATTTTTGAAGGCTGCTAAGATGTCTGGTTCAGATCATGGAGCCATACGAGGAAAGCCGCCCTAACGAACCGGAACAAGCGGAAAGCCCGTGGATAAAGTTATCTACGGGCCTTCTTGCCGGTTGCGTAAGCCCGTGCTTTTTAAGGGCTTCTGAGTATCCCCGAGTGGATTCGAACCACTAACCTTCGGCTTCGGAGGCCGACGCTCTATCCAATTGAGCTACGGGGACAAATTTCGTTGGTGACGATTATAGCTTTTTGTGCGGCATGGCTGGTAGCCGCGAGGGAAAATTTTTGCGTCGCTTGGGCGGTTGGCGTTAGGTCGTTTTCAGCAAGCCGAGGTCGTAGAACAGTTCGTAGCGCGTCGGGTCGTCTGGTAAGACCCAATGGAAGCCTTGTTGGCAGAAGACGCTGATCAAATTGGCGAGAATCACGGCGCCAAAGATGCCGAGCACCGCTTTGGACGCCCACTGCAGATTGACCGGTCGATCCGAAACAAGGTCGCGGGCGAACATCAGGTTCAGGCCGCTGACGATCAACACGACCAAAAATACCACTAAGGCCCAAGTATACAAATGCAGCCCCAGAACGGGATCGCCGAAGCCGGGGTCGGGCGGCACGATATGCAGCAAGATTTGCCGGGTCGAGATTGTCGCCCCGCAGACGGCGGCGAGGATGCTCATGCCGTAGGCGGCGGAGAAAGTCGTCGGCGTTAAGGCGCCGTTGCCGGCTTGCAAGATGATATAGGCGGACCCCAAGGCGCATAACATCATGGCCATACGTTGCAACATGCACAGCGGGCAAGGCATTTCCTGTTCCGCGAATTGCACGACGAAAGCGCCGATCAGCACCAGGCTGACGACCAGCACGTTAAAATGTGCAATCCAAAACCCGAGAGACTTGTTCATTTGATCGCGCCTTTCGCTTAGAAATTGAGTTGCAACGCATCCGAAGCGTGAGCTTGAAACAGCAAAAACGTTGCGATCAGCGAAGCGAAAAACGAGCAGTAGACCGGCCAGCGGCGCGGCCCGCGCATCGCGACGAAGGTGATCAGGATCAGCAGAAAAATAATCGTGTCCACGGAGGGCCTCCACCGGCGAAACGACGCCGAACGCAACTTAAGGGCGTGTCATCACAGACGAGCCGGCAGAGAGTGAGGCGACCGCTCGCTTTCTCGGATGCAAGCGGCGGTTGCGGCGCTAGGGCCGGAGACGCGTCACTCGATCGCCACGAAAATTTCAACGACGTCGGGCGATTGATTATCGTATCGCTCGAAATCGGTGGTATAAGCGCGGCGATGCGGGCTATCGGGAAAGTAGGCCGCGATTTGTCGCCAGGCGTCGATCACCGCTTGGGGTTGATCGCCGGAAGCGCGAAATTTCAGATATTTGCCCGGCATAATCGTTGCGGTCGCTAATTTCCCGACGGGCGGTTGATCGACCGGGCCGCCGATCAGCAACCGATATTCGCCCTGGCTTTGATGTTGATAGTTGTGATAAACGGCGTATCGAAGCGAAGGGTTGGGCAGCAAGTCGGGGATCTGCTCGGAGAAGTAGCGCTGGTAGAGTTGGCGGATTTTGCCGGTTTGGGGATTCATTTCGGCAAGATTATTGGTGCGTACGGTTAACCCTGCGACCGTTTGGGCGTCGATTTCGACAAGCTCAGGCAAATGCGCGGCGGCGTCGTCAGACGCGTCCGCAGGCGAGGGAGTCAGCGGGGGCGAGTTCGGTTGAATCGCTTGGGGCGACGGGACGTCGCTCGGGACGGGGGCGGATTGAGCTTCGACATGGATAAGCGACTTTTCTAGGCCGAGCGTGCCGATGGCCGAGGAGATCCAGAGCGGAATCGTGACCAGTCCGACGACGGTCGTCGCAATCGTTACCCGCAAGGCGATCCGGGGTTCGCCGCCGTACAACCGAGTTAGCACAATGGGGAAAACGGCGGCCGGCATTGCGGCTTCGATCGCCGCTACTTGCTTTAGCTCGCGCGAGATCGGCAAAAACGCCGCCGCCGCAAGATAGAGAAGGGGGAAGACGCCGCAACGTAACAGGACCGACAAGATCGCCGTGCCCCAAAACTTTTCGCTGACGACGCTCGCTTCGTCTTCGTCGCCGACGCCGGTGATTTGGTCAAAAAAGTTCGCCCCGATCAACAGCATCATCATCGGAATCGCGGCGGCGCTAAGCGTTTTCATGACCTGCATGATCATTTCTGGAATGTAGGT
>JBITAD010000046.1:0-4764 GCA_044439945.1 Blastopirellula sp. JB062 | reverse complement strand
AAAAAGAAGTGGCCCAGCGCATCGTTGCGGCGCCCAGCACCAAAGATTACGGCGCACTGAGTATCTGGCTGCAATCGCAATGCCTTTGCGAAATTGTTCGGATCCTACCCCCGAGCGTTTTTTGGCCTAGGCCGAAAATTGACTCGGCCATCGTTCATCTGCAGGTCGACGAACAGTTGCGCGGCCGAATCGCCGATCGCGAATTCTTTCATCAATTTAGCCGCGCGATCTTTTTTCATCGTCGTAAGTTTCTGCGCAGCGTGCTGTTGAGCGCGTTCAAAGAGCAACTCAGCAAATCGCAAGTTGATGAAGTCATTGCGGAAAACGGGTTGCAGCCGGACTCACGCGCCGAACAATTTTCGCCCGACGAAGTGCTGGCGATGAGCGAGATGTTCCGGCAAAAGATCGAATCAATCAACGCTTAGCGCTGGGCGAACGCTTCATATCGCCCTAGCCGGAAAGCCAGGGTGAACTTCATGCGACGCACGAATCATCCCCACCAATAGCGGAAAACGCGTCAACGCTTGCGATCAACCGCAACGACGGCTTGGATTTTCGCCGCGCATCGAGGATAATACGTCTTGGAATTGGCGCCGCGATTGCGGTGCAATCAAACTTCCTGTCGCGTAGTTGACGATTCAATGAAATTTATCGAGATGACCGGCGGAACGCTGATTGGCGCTCTGCACGAAGACGAATTAAGCCCCGACGAACTTGCCAAGGCAGGCGTTAACGAATCGACGATCGTCCGCATCAACCAGCAAGGCGATATCGAAGTGCGTCGCCCCGAAGGCTGGGATATTATCGGCGGTTTGATTGGCGACTACGAAAAACGGATGCAAAAAGCAAGCGGCCTTAGCTGGGCTTAACGCTTAGGTAAACTGACGACGGCGGAGTTTTCGACAACGATTCACGGCTTTCTGCCGATTAAAGCAGCTTTCCGGCATCAATTCGGCCAACCGCTTCTACGACAGCGACAAGAAATCCAATAAAATGCCGGTGCAATCTTCCCAGTCTTCCTGGCCGAAAGGTTGCGCACCTTGGTTAAAACAGTTAACTCCAGTACGCCGATCTAGTCTATTATCTTCCGTTGCGCCGACTCCAGGCGGCGCCGGTCGTTGATTTTTCCCTACCTGCGGAGGCGATAGCCGCGTGACAACCGAATCTGCTGGTTCGTTTTCTCCACCGACATCAACCGTCGTTGATCGACTCCGTTATCGGGCGGAGCATCAGGGCCCGCAAGTTGCCTATGCCTATCTGGTTGATGGGGAAGACGACAAGCTTGAGATGACCTACGCGCAGCTAGACGAAGCGGCGCGGGCGCTGGCGGCACGACTGCAATCGCTCAATATGCATGGCGAGCGAGCGTTGCTGCTGTTTTCGCCGGGCATGGAGTTTATTACGGCATTTTACGCTTGTTTGTACGCCGGCGTCGTCGCCGTGCCCGCCTATCCGCCGCGACGTAACCGCAACATGGTGCGGATTCAAGCGATCGCCGATGACGCCCAGGCGAAAATCGCTTTGACCACCAGCGACGTGCTCGATCGAGTTACGCCGATGCTTGACGAAGCGCCGCACCTGAAGCAACTTCATTGGCTGGCCACTGACAGCGAAAAATTCGTCGATCCCGAGAAGTGGCGCATGCCGGATATCGACGAAAAAACGCTAGCTTTTCTGCAGTATACCTCCGGCTCGACCGGCACCCCCAAAGGGGTCATGTTGTCTCACAGCAACATGATGCACAACTCAGCTTTAATCTCTTACGCCTTCGAGCATACTCGCTCGGTTCGCGCCGTCTTTTGGCTGCCGATGTATCACGACATGGGCCTGATCGGCGGCGTGCTTCAACCGATGCAAATCGGTCAACCGACGACGTTGATGTCGCCGATGGCGTTTTTGCAGCAACCTTATCGATGGTTGCGTGCGATCACGAAAAGCCAAGCGACCGTCAGCGGCGGACCGAATTTCGCCTATGAACTGTGCGTAAACAAAATCACCCCTGAACAACGCGAAAAACTCGACCTTTCTAGTTGGGAACTGGCGTTCAACGGCGCCGAACCGATCAAGCCCGAGACGCTAGATCGCTTTACCGAAGCGTTTGAACCGTGCGGTTTCCGCCGTGAAGCGTTCTATCCCTGTTACGGCATGGCCGAAGCGACCTTGATCATCTCGGGCGGTCTTAAAAAGAGTCCGCCGGTCATTCGCACCGTCGACGGCGACGTGCTCGATCAAGGCGTGGTCGTCGACGCCGACCCCGACGAAGCCGGCGCACGGCCGATCGTCGGTTGCGGCAATTGCTTGCCTGACCAAGAAATATTGATCGTCGATCCCGATTCGATGACGCAGCAACCTGCGAACAAAGTAGGCGAAATCTGGATCGCCGGCCCAAGCATTGCGAAAGGTTACTGGCGGAACGAGGAAGATACCGAGCGATGTTTTCGCGCGTATCTCGCAGACACAAAGGCAGGCCCCTATTTGCGCACCGGCGATCTTGGGTTCATGCAAGACGGCGAACTGTTCGTAACGGGTCGCCTGAAAGATCTGATTATCGTGCGCGGCGTAAACCGCTATCCGCAAGACATCGAAGCGACCGTTTGCACTTCGCATGAGTTGCTAGAGAGTTCGACGGCAGCGGCGTTTTCAGCGGAGATCGCCGGTAAAGAACGCTTGGTTATCGTCGCCGAAGCTCCGCGACTTCGCCAAAAAGAGTATGGCGCCATCATCAGCGCCATTCGCAAAGAAGTCGCCTTGGAACACGAAATGGCCGTCGACGGCATCGCTTTGATTCGTCGCGGTTCGATCCCCAAAACGTCGAGCGGCAAGATCCAACGCCATGCCTGCCGCAATCATTTTTTAGAGAACGTTCTGTCGATCGTCGAACGTTGGGTCAGTTGGGACGAAGACCATCTGCTCGACGAAGTCCGCAAAGTCCGCCTGCGACGCTCGCAACTCGAGTTGGCTCGCGCCGACGCCGAGGGCATGGCGGTTTCCGACCCTGAGTTGCGCGACCGCACGTCGCAATTGGTCTTCGAAAAAGTTCGCGCCGTCGCCAAAGAGCGAGCGACCAACCTTGACCTGAACACCGATTTGCTGGCCTTGGGCCTCGATTCGCTGGAACGGATGGAGATCATTGCGTCGATCGAAGACGCCTACGGCGTGCAGTTCCCTGATCATATTTTGCCGACGCTGAAGACATGTCGCGAAGTCTCGGAAGCGGTCGAAATTTATCTCGGCGGAGAACCGCGTACGCAAACCGTATCCGACGACGTGCCGGCCGAGATGTACAGCTTTGCGGCGTTGCCTGAATACCGACAGGTGAAACAGACGTCGGATGAATTAGAAGCGCTCGGCATGCCGAATCCTTACTTCCAGTCGCACGATCAATCGACCGGCAGTACGACGAAAATCGACGGCGCCGATCTCGTGAACTTCGCCGGCTACAACTATCTGGGCCTTGCGCAACATCCGCGGGTTTGCGAAGCCGCAAAGCAAGCGATCGATCAGTATGGCGCGAGCGTTTCGGCCAGTCGGCTCGTCTCGGGCGAACGCCCCATTCATGCCGAGCTAGAACGAGCGATCGCCGACTGGGTGGGCGTTGACGCCGCCGTGGCGATGCTCGGCGGTCATGCGACCAACGAAACGACAATTGGGCATCTGGTGCGCACCGGCGACTTAGTACTGCATGATTCGCTCGCCCATAACAGCATCATTCAAGGCGCCAGCCTGAGCGGCGCACGGCGACGGCCTTTTCCTCATAACGACTGGGAAGAGCTGGATCAAATTCTGCTCGACATCCGTCGCGACTATCGTCGCGTCTTGATCGTTACTGAGGGCATCTTCGGAATGGAAGGAGACTTCCCCGACTTGCCTCGCTTTATTGAGATCAAGCGGCGCCACAAAGCGTGGCTCATGATTGACGAGGCCCACTCCATCGGCACGATGGGCCCCACGGGCCGCGGCATCGCCGAACATTATAAGCTGGCGCCGGGCGACGTCGACATTTGGATGGGCACGCTCAGCAAGGCATTGGGAAGCTGCGGCGGCTATATCGCCGGCAGCGCGGACTTAATCGAATATCTCAAATATACGGCCCCAGGGTTCGTGTTTAGCGTCGGCATGCCGCCTGCCAGCGCCGCCGCCGCGATCGAAGCGTTAAAAATCATCGCCGAAGAGCCCCAACGCGTTACCGCTTTGCATCGCAATGCGGAGATGTTCCTGCGGATCGCGCGCCAAGCGGGACTCGATACCGGTCGCAGCCGGCAATCGCCGATCGTGCCGGTGATTTTGGGCGACTCGATGATGACGATGTTCGTCGCGCAGCGGCTGCTGCTGCAAGGAATTAACGTTCGCCCGATCATCTATCCGGCGGTCGACGAGTCGGCGGCTCGGCTTCGCTTCTTTATTAACTCGGAGCATACCGAAGCCCAAATTCGCAGCACAATCAACATCCTGCGTCAACTTTGCGAGGATATTCGGAGCGAAGATTCCGGTTTTCTCAACAACGGCGGGGCGAACGTTTCGGCGTAAGCGATTCGAGTTCAACTTCGTTCGTATCGGCGCATAAAAAAAGGACGACCAAAGGGTCGTCCTTTTTTAGTATGTCTGGATCGCGTTAGCGATGGAAAGTAAACCCGAAGCCGACTCCGCTCATGAAGAGCGATTCTTGCTGATTTCCGCTGGAAGCGTATGGGTTACGACCGACGCCGCGTCCCATGTAGATCGTATTCCAGTTGATGTCGATCGCAATTTCACGAGTCAAGTAAT
>JBITAD010000045.1:0-4774 GCA_044439945.1 Blastopirellula sp. JB062 | reverse complement strand
GCTGAACCACAAAAGCCAATCGGTGATTGCCGGCAGTTGGCCGCGCTCTCGCAGGCGACCGAATAGTTCGTCAAACTGCGGCACGAAAACCAGCAGCAAAAAACCGAGCACCAGCGAGCCGACCACGGCGAGAAAGGCCGGGTATGCTAGCGCGCTCATCGTGCGGCCCTTGAGATCTTCCTGGTCTTCCGTAAATTTGGCGACACGATCCAGCGAATCTTCGAGAAAACCCCCTTCGGCGCCGGCGCGAACCATGTTGATCGCCATCTCGCTAAACGCTTTCGGATGACGACGCATCGCTTCATCGAGCGACGCGCCTTCTTCGATGCGGGTGACGATATCTTCAAGCACCTCTTGCAAAGCGACGTTCGAAGCTTGCTCACGCAATACCTTGAGCGAGCGCAACAAAGGCACGCCGCTGCGAATCAACGAAGAAAGCTGAGCGTAAAAAATCGCCGCCTGTTGCGCGCTGACCCGTTTGCCGCCCAGACGGAAACCGCTCCCTTTCGATTCGGCCTTGACCTCGATCGGAAAGAGCGACTTGCCTGAGAGCTGCGTAATGACGTCGCGTTCGGTCGCCGCCGTAAGCACGCCGTTCACCTTGCGGCCGGTCGTATCTCGAGCGATGTAAGTAAAGTCGGGCATCAGCGATGAGTGCGAGAAGGAAACGATTAAGTGGCATGCGCGGCGGAATCGGCGGCGACGTCCCCTTTGGTAACGCGCAATATTTCGTCAACCGACGTATCGCCGCTCAACGCTTTGCGCCAACCATATTGTCGCAAGGTCAGCATGCCGTTCTTTTTGGCGATCTGTTTGATCTTGTGCGTGCTTAGTCCGTCATGAGCAAGATCTCGAATTTCTTCGGTCGTAACCAGCAATTCGTAGATGCCCATGCGCCCCCGATAACCGACTCCGCGACACTGGCGGCACCCGGTCGGTTGCTGCAATTTGCCGCCGGAGGCCGTAAAATCATCCCACGGAAAATCGGAGGGCAAATCCGATTGCTTGGGTTCGTAAGACGCTTTGCAGTGCGGGCAAAGCTTGCGCACCAAGCGTTGCGCCATGACCCCTTCCACGGTGCTTGCGATCAAAAACGGCTCGACCCCCATGTCGATCATGCGGGCGAACGCGCCGGCGGCGTCGTTGGTGTGCAGCGTACTAAAGACCAAGTGCCCGGTCAGCGACGCCTGAACCGCGTTCTCAGCCGTTTCTTTATCACGAATTTCGCCGACTAGCACGACGTCGGGATCATGTCGCAAAATACTGCGTAGCGACGCCGCGAACGTCAGTCCGATCTTCGGATGGACTTGAATTTGGTTGATGCCGTCTAACTGATATTCGACCGGGTCTTCCGTCGTGATAATCTTGGTCGACTCGTCTTGAATTTCCAACAACGAACTGTAGAGGGTCGTCGTTTTACCGGATCCGGTCGGCCCCGTTACCAAAACGATGCCGTGCGGCAGAGTGATGAGGCTTTTAAATTGTTGATAGACGTCGTCGTCCATACCTAACGTCCGCAAATCGAACGAGAGCGAACCCTTGTCGAGGATACGCATCACGATGCTTTCGCCGTGAATCATCGGTATCATCGAGACGCGAATATCGATCTCTCGGCCGCGCACCTTCAGCTTGATGCGGCCGTCTTGCGGCAAGCGTTTCTCAGCGATATTCAGCCGAGACATGATTTTTAAACGGCTAATAATCGCCGCTTGAAAATAATTGATCTCCGGCGGCACCGGTTGCGAGTGCAACATGCCGTCGATCCGATAACGCACGACGAGCCCATTTCCTTGCGATTCGATATGCACGTCGCTCGCGCGTGATTCGATCGCTTCAAGCATGATCTCGTTGACAAGTCGTACGACGGAGGCCTCTTGGGCCATTTCAGAAAGTTCCGAGCCGTCCGACTCGATATCTTCCAGCAGTTCGACTTCGTTCTCGCTCTCCTCTTCTTTGAGCGCGAGCAGGCCTTCGACCGTTTCGCCCCCGACCCCCAGATTGGCTTTGATCAACTTGGCGATCTCGCTACGCGCGGCCAACACCGGCACGACCGACAAACCGGTCACGGCGGCGACTTCGTCGAGCGGATAAAGGTCGAACGGATCGCTCGTTGCGACGATGACGCTGCCGTTATTGCGCTGAAGGGGAAAAAGCGACTGGCGATAGATTAAACGCTGAGGCAAGGTCTTTAAAAGCGACAGATCGATTTCGGTCGAAGACAAGTCAACGAAATCGAGCCCGACTTCTACCCCCAACGCTTTTAACGCGTCCTCTTCTTCAACAAACCCCAGCTCAACGGCGCGATCGATTGCGTCGCCAGGGAGCTTTTGCTCGCGACGTACGATTTCTAATTGATCTGAAGAGATCAATCCGTGACGCAACAAGATTTCGCCGGCTTCAACCATGATTGGCGCTAGTGAGATGAACGGAGGATGGAGTGAAAAAGTAGGAAGAGAAGTCCAGTATAACTATTTGTACCCCCAAAAGGCTTATTTGTTCCTCAGATTGTTCGGTTACTAACTTCCAACGCCGAAAAAGCCTCTTAAGTTTCGTTTTCCCGAGAATCTGACACAAAAAAACCCCTGGCGCCTAACGCTCTAGGGGGTGAGCGATCGAAATCTGGTTTGCGACGATCAGATTCCTCCCTCGCCGCCAGAGCCGCGACGACGCCGATTATCCTGATTACCGCGATTATCTGACCTGTCTCCGCGACGTCCCCATTGCATTTCGTATGGTTCGCCTAGCATTTCTTTCCATTTCTTCTGTTGCTCAGGCGTCAGAACGCTCAGCAGTTTTTCTTCCGCTTCTTTCTGAGCAGCAGCCATTTTTTCGCGTAATTCTTGCGCTACTTCTTGGCGTTTCTCACGTAATTGATTGAGTTGCTCTTCGGTCAAACCCAAAGCTTCAACCACCCGATCGTTCGACAAGGCGTTTGCCGCTCCCGATCCGCCGCCCGGCCCGCCGCCGCGACGCACTTGCTGTTGCAAGGCGATTTGTTGCAATCGGGTCACTTGATGCGGCAGCAATACTTTTTCGATTTCAGTTTTTATCTCGGCTTGCATGTCCGCCATTTTGGTCTGAATCGTTTCGCGAAAGTCCGCTCGCTCTTCTTCGCTCATCTCGCGAAAATTGCCCATTCCTTGGAAGAGCTCGCGCATTTTATCGCGCATCGCATTTTGAACATCACGCAATTCTTCGTATTGGGCGTCCGGAATTTCGAGTTCTTTGCGTACTTCTGGGCTTCTTAACAACCCGAACTCGTCTCCTCCGCCTCCAGGTCCGCGAAAACCGCCGCGAAATCCTCCTCCTGGGCCTTGAGCCAGCGATAACGAACTGAACGTAACTGCTAGGGCCGCAACCATTAGCGACAAACGCACCATTCGCAATTTCATAACTGAGGACTCCGCAACAAAATAGGTAAATCGCCCTGACGCAACAGGGCCCCAAGAGATATCGCTAGCCAATCTAACCCTCGTCAGGCGCCAAGGTTCCGACGATTTCTATGCGATTCTTAGAAAACCGAAACCCAAAGGCGGTCGCTCGGTTAATAATAAGTAGCCTCTGCGTTAAATACCGATCCGCGATTTCCTAACGATTGATTTCGAGATGCGAATTTTAATCGGCTTACTCCTACTGACGCTCTCACTTCCCTCGCTTGGCTATGCCCAAAGACCAGGGGGCGATTCTCGCGATCGCGAAAGTCGAGATCGTGATCGAGGGGATCGAGGAGACCGCCGCGATGATCGCGGCAGAGATCGGGGAGGTGACGAACGGCGCGGTCGAGATCGCGACCGAGGCGGCGATCGCCGTCGCAACTTTGATCCGACCGAAATGCTGAAGCGGATGGACGACAACGGCAACGGCGTGCTGGAAGATAACGAAGTCTCGGATCGGGCACGCGGCTTTCTTGATCGTATGAAAGAGCGAGCTGGTTACAGCGACAAAGGCCCAATCAATATTGAGAAATTGACCCAAGCGATCAAAAAGCAAAACGAAGGCGACAAGCCTGCCGAGGTGCCCGGCTTTGGCGAAGAAGATCCGCGCGAAAAGGCACAAGGCTTTGACGCGCCGCCTCCGTATACGGGTCTCGCGCTAGAGAACAAGTTCGATCAAAAAACGATCGATTCAGTAACGAGCATGCTTGATCGATACGACAAAGACAAAAACGGTTTCCTCGATGATTACGAATGGTCTGGCGCAAAATGGCGTTCGCCTCCTGAGGGTTCTGACTTGAATAAAGACGGCAAACTCGACCGACTCGAACTAGCCAAACGCGTGGCCGGCTATTCGCAACGTCGCGACGACGATAAAGATCGCGATCGTTCCGAAAGTCAGCGCGGGTCGAGCGATCGAAGCGACATTCGCGAAAACGCCAAATCGCTATTAAAGCAGCATGACAAAAACGGGAACGGTTATTTAGAGAAAGAGGAATGGTTTAAAAAAGACCTGGGAAATTACGACAAGAATCGAGACGGCAAAATTTCGGTCGACGAATTAGCGAGCCGCATCTCCCGATTCGCAAATCGTCAATCTTTCTCGTCGAATCAGTCGGACGGCCTCAAGATCGAAACTTATCGCTTTCTAAGTCCAATCGAACGACTGCCGAAAGGATTGCCCGATTGGTTTAACTCGAATGATGCGAACGAAGACGGCCAAATCCAAATGAGCGAATATTCGACCGCTTGGTCGGATAGCAAAGCGAGCGAATTCGCGCGTTATGACCTCAACGGAGACGGCTACATCACGCCGAAAGAGGCTCTCGAAGGCGGTCGGC
>JBITAD010000044.1:0-4801 GCA_044439945.1 Blastopirellula sp. JB062 | reverse complement strand
GGGCGTTTGCCGCTATGGCTCGACGAAGGATTAGCTGAATATTTTGAAACGCAGCCGGCGGCCGACCGGATCAATCAAGAGCAATTGACCCTCTTAAACGAGACGCTGCAAAACGGCGGTTGGCGACCGAATCTCGATCGTTTGGCGGCGCTAGAGCGTCCTGAAGCGATGACCCGGCTCGATTACGCCGAGGCATGGCTCTGGACCCATTACCTGATGAACGGCCCGCAAAAACAGTTGCTCACCGCGAGATTAACGGCGGAGCGTCTTGACGAATTGGTCGATCCGATCCCGTTGCAAATTCGTCATGTCGATACGAACGTCGAACTGGCGGCGACGCAATATCTGACGGCAATTTCCGCCCGCTAAGGTTGGCTGCTACAACGTTTTCGCCCAGCGGATCGATTGATAAACTTCATCAAAGCCAAGCGTTCTTAGCATGGCGTATGCGGCGATATCGGTCTTGTCGATTTGCGTTTCGACCCTGCCCACTCCGGTTTCGGCCAATTGTCGCAGCGCCTCGCCGAGCAGATAGCTCGATTTCGAACTGTCGTCGTCTTGCAGAGCGTCGATATCGGTCAGCGCCGCGGCATGCACTCCCCACAATTGACTGTAGTGAGGCAAGTCGATGAACGTGACGGTGGCTGCGACCGTCGAATTCAGCTTCGGGATCAACTCAAACTGCGAACGCTCAAAATGCATGTAGATGCAGGCGTTCAGCCAGTCGAGCGGCGGCGGATTGAAATTGGCTTCGACCGAAAAGGTGCGGCGGATTCGCATCATCTCGCGATTGACCGAGGGGCGAAATCCATGAATATTGGCGCGTAGCGCCAAAGATTCGCCGACCGTTTGATACTCGCGTCGCTCAAGATGTTCGCGATACGCGTCAAACGTCGAAGGTACGCCAAGATTGTGCGAGCCTCCGGCCAAGCCGAAATAAAACGGACCCAACGGCGGCGCGCCCCCGGTGATCAATTGGGATGCGCCTGCCTCGCGGGCCAACATTTCGGCCTGATCCAGCAGCGCATCGAGCACCAGGCGATAATCGGCGTTGCCGACGACCAGCGCCAAAGAGAGATACGCGGCGCTTTCGTTTGAAGCGGCGACCCGCTCGTAGTCCTCTTCGAGTACCACATGGGCGAAGCCGACGATCTCTCCCTCTTCAACCGCGACTAGGCAAGACTCCGGCTGAAAGTAGGGTTTCGCAAAGACGTACGTTTCCATCGAGCCGACCGTCATCGGCTGCGCAAGCTGAGCGCCGAGCGATTGGCTATTCCAAATTTCCACCAACTTGGGCGGATCGGAATTGAGAAAGCGGCGAACTTTGATCAAGGGGCGAGGCAAATTGGAAGTCGTGTCAGGGGTTTTCTCTCAAGCTACCCGATCCTGCGCTTGCACAAAAGACGTAGCCCCTGCTTACTGTCGCTATTCTTCGAGATCGACGAACAGTTCGTCGCCGCGTCGCTCAACCGCAAACGTTTGTTGGCGGATTTCGCTGAGTTCGTGCTTGCCTGAGCGAACGTCGTACTGCCAACCGTGCCAGGGGCAAGTGACGACTGCGCCGCAGATCTCGCCGCGACCGACCGGACCTCCTTGATGGGCGCAAAGGCCGTCCATCGCAAAATAACGGTCTTCGACCTGATAAAGTCCGATGATCCGGCCTGCAATCACTTTTTCGATTCCGCAATCGGACGGAACTTCGTCGACCGAGGCGATACGAACCCAGTTCGGCATAAAGCGAGACTATCGAGGAAAGAGATACGTTATGCCGCGCGGCGCGCAACGATCGGTTCCGTCGCAGGCGCAGCGGGCTCCTTCCGTCTTTTCGGAGGGCGATCGTCGCGCCAGCGATTATGAATCCACCAGTACTGTTCCGGATTGCGGCGGATCATGTTCTCTAGCAGCCGATTGTACCAGATGGTCAGCTCTTTGACCCCTAATGGGGTTTCCGCCTTTTGCGGATCGTAGATCCCTTCGATCCCCATCTCGAAATGCATGGGGCGGTCGGTCCGGCGAAAATAGCTAACCACAAGCGGCGCCCCGCTTGTCATCGAAAAGAGCGAGATCGCTTTGTGGCACGAAGCCGGACGCCCTAAAAATTCGACCCAACATCCCTTGGCGCCCGCGTTTTGATCGCACAACAAGCCGAGCGTACCGCCGGTTTGCAGCAGTTTTTCGATCGCCGGCGCGCTGCCTTGCTTGGGCAAGATAAATTGCCCCGTTGCGCCCCGAAAACGCTGGACGAAATCGTGCAAGAATGGATTGTCGAGCGGGCGAGCGACGGTATAGGTCGGAAATCCGAGGATCCCGGCGCAATACCCCATCAACTCAAAATTACCGAAATGCCCGAGTAAGATTACCACTGGGCGATCATCAAGCAGGTACCGAATCTGATCTTCGGCGTTTTGCAGATCGACGTAATCGCGCCAGTTCGTTTCTTGAATCTTGCGCGGCGCGTGGGCGACCTCGCAAACCATCAACAGAAGGTGTCGCCAGGTTCGCCGGGCCAGCTTCTTGCGCTCGGCGGCGGATAGATCAGGAAAAGCGTGCTGAAGATTCGAATCAAGCAGCTTTCCTCTTATTTTTAGAACGTCGCTGACGAACCATGCCAAGAATTGGGCGATTTGGGCGCAGCGATTCAGCGGTATCGCTTGCACGACGCAAATCGCCAAGCGTACCGCTACATAAACGAGATAATCGATTACGAGTCGAAAGTTCACCGTCGCTTCCCTGCTTGGTGCTATCAAGTTGGGCCTATTCTGGCGAGAAATGGGCGGCTCGAAAAGGCCAATTTCTCGCCATCGCTCTGGCGACGCGTTATTTCGCCGCCTTGCGGGCCTTCAAGACTGGGTCCGACTTTAAGGGTAACGAGACCGATTTGCCGGTTTCGGCCGATTTGTAAATCGCCAAAATTACCTCGACGGCGCGGCGTCCTTCGGGACCGTTGATAAGCGGCTCGCGGTCCTTTTTGATCGCGTCCGCAAAATCTTTAAATTGGGCTAGATGCCCATGGTGCCCAATCGCTTTCGGATCGGCGGCGCCGCCGCCGGTGTTGGTTTGACCGGCCAACTTCTCTTGGATCGTCTGGTCTCGCTTCGTTTTTTTGGCGAATTCCCACTTTTTCAGATCTTCTTCTTCCATCACGGCCGAACCTTGCTAGCCTCTGATTTCGATCCGTTTGAGGAATCCAGGATAAGAAGCGGTCGAAGCCTGGATGACGCCCAGCGCCCCGTTGGCGAACTTCAACGTCGCCGAGGCGACGTCTTCGACCTCGATCCGCTCGTGCGCCAACAGCGAGGTATAGGCCGAGATTTCGGCGACGTCGCCCATCAGCCAACAAAGCAAGTCGACGCTATGAATCGCCTGATTCATCAAAGCGCCGCCGCCGTCTAGCTGCCACGTTCCGCGCCACGCGCCGCTATCGTAATACTCTTGCGTGCGGAACCATTTGACGTAGGCGTCGCCCATCGTCAGCGTACCGAAACGTCCCGCGTCGATCGCTTTTTTGATCTCGACCGACGGGCCATGAAACCGAGATGGGAAAATCGTCGAAAGTTTGACGCCTGCCTTGTCGCACTCGTTGATCAGTTTATCGCACCGTTTTAACGTGATTTCGAGCGGTTTTTCGATAATCACATGTTTTCCGGCGCGGGCCGCGGCGACGCCCGGCTCCATGTGCGCCCCACTGGGGGTGCAGATCGAAACGACGTCAACGTTGGGATCGGCCAGCATTTCGTCTAAATCGCTATACGGAGCGCAGTCGTGTTCGGCGGCGAACTGAGCGGCGCGATCTTCGTTGCGCGAAAAACAAGCGACTAACTTAGCCCCGCGCAAATCAGCGATAGCGCGAGCGTGGAAATCGGCGATCATTCCACAACCGACAATGGCAAAGCCGAGCGACATTGCGTCGTCCTTTCTAGGTGGGATGAGATTCTTTGCGTGCGAAACTCGCCATTATAGAGCTTGCGCCGTCGCCGGGTACCCGCCCAAAAATCATTGCGACTTTTCAAAATTGGCGCAGACACGCAAATGTCGATTCGTTATTTATTGCCCCGCTTCATCGCTGACGGCGGTGCGGAGAATTGAAAACTTGAATTTCGGAAAGGCTCGTCGTTGATCGCAAGTTTGCGGGAACGTGCGATTGCCCCCCTCCTGGGTCGAAGCTGATGGGTGTCGGAGCACGCGGTTAACTGGGTCGATCGCGCCGGCATCGCTTCACGGCGAGCTTTTTTTAGCCCCTGGGTTTGTCAAAGACATGCTCCAGGGGCTCGATATAAAGAAGAAGGCGAGAACCGCAAAACGGTTCTCGCCTTTTTTCATTCTTGTCGCGGCGGGCCGAAGTCGTCGGATAGCGGTTGCATGATTTCTTCGAGTTGCGTGAACGCCCCTTCCGAAATTTGATTCGACCCGAGAATCGCCGGCATTAAATTGAACAACGCCTTCGGCCGCTCCGGATCGGCAAGCCGTAACGCTTCGTCAATATATTGGGCCGGCGCCTCGTCGGCGATCATGCGATCGACAAAGTCTTTCCCAAATTTTTCGTCTAGATAGGCGAGCGCTTCTTCCTGCGTGCGAAAATGATCGCCGGCGAACAGCCAGTGATGAAACCCGTCGAACGCTTCCGGCTTGGTTCTCCACAAATTGATCGCCAGATACGCCAACTGACAAGCGTTCTCATGCTCGGGCAGCGTCTCGGGAACGTACGCATTGCAATGATGCGACAACGGTAGCGGCATCACGACCACCGCTAACTGGCCGCCATATTTTTTTCGCGCTTGATCCAAGATCGGAAGAGCACACG
>JBITAD010000043.1:0-4780 GCA_044439945.1 Blastopirellula sp. JB062 | reverse complement strand
CAACAAGGGGGCGGTCAGCAAGGTGGCGATCCGCAACAAGGCGGAATGCAAAACGGCGATAACCGACAAGGAGGCCAGCAACAGGGCGACCCGCAGCAGCAAGGCCAACCGCAGGACGGCGGGCGCCAAGGGGCTCAAGATCCTAACGAGCTAACGCAACCGAAGCCGTTATCTTCCGACGGTTCGCAAGATGGAGATGCGTTTGAACGGATTCAAAAGTTCTTGGACAAGAAAGATCAGGCGGAGGAAGGCGGCCAACAAAGCGGCGAGCAAGAAAGTACTTTGCCGGGGCAAAAGCCGGATGGGAGCGGTTCGCAATCGCAAGAATCGGGGCAAAAAGATCGCGACCACGAAGCGATGGAAAACCGTAGTCCGCAAGCAGGCGCCGAGCCGAATCCTTCCGAGTCTGGGGTCGACTCCAACGCCGACAATTCGCGACAAGAAGGAGGCATGAAGTCAGAAGGCGCCCAGGCCGAAGATCAGCAAGCCGGCCGCCAACAGGGCGACGGCCCCATGAAAGATCAGCAAGGAGACGAATCGGGCGGCAGTTCTGAAAAAGGAGGCCGGCAAGAGTCGAGCGAATCGTCGGATTCGAAGGGCGAAGAGCGCAAAGACGACAATGGAGCCGGCGATGCGGGCGCGTCCGGCGCCGGAAACCCAGGCGCCGAAGAAGATCAGGGAAGCCCTTCTTCGCCCGAAGGAGCTTCTAATTCGCCCTCAGAGATGAAAAACGATCCGCAAGGGAATGAAGAAAAGAGCGAAGCGGGGTCGAAGAGCGCCGTCGGCGACCGTGAGAATCAAAAGCAAAGCGACAGCGCCGGCGAACAAGACGGCGATCGCTCGGGCGGCGGCGATTCGGGCGGAGGGCAAGCGGCGAAACAGCAAGGGCATGATTCGCCCGGCGAAAGCAGCGCCTCGGATCAAGGGGCGTCGGCCGCCAAACAGCGCGGCGACGGCGAAGTCGGCGCCAAGGGCGGCGACCAGCAAAAGACCGATCGCGAGACAGGCGCCGCCGGCCAGGAAAAAGGGAACGGCAGCGGTCGCGACGACCAAGGAACCGACCAGGCTGGCGGCGGCGAACCGGGGCAGTCAAAAGAACAAAACGGCGAAAAGCCGAAAGGCGACGGGAAGTCGGATCAGTTTGGCCCTGGCGATCCGACCGGCGGAGGGGGCAAAGCCGGGCGTCAATCTGGATCGCCCGATTCGGGCGGCCCCGAACATGGCGGCGATGAGGCGAACTTGGAATATGCCCGAAAAGCGACCGACATGGTGCTAGACAAATTAGAACATGAGCAGGCCGAGCCGGATCAAGAGTTGCTGAAAGAGCTCGGTTGGTCGAAAGAAGAGTTCCGCAAGTTTACGCAGCGCTGGAAAGCGATGAAGCAAGCGGCCGACGCCGCCCAGCCCAATAGCGACGCCCAGCGCCGAATGGATGAAGCGCTGCAAAGCTTAGGCCTTTCGCCCGGTAGGGATCGCCTGCGTCAAACCGAGTCGAACTCGGCGCAACAGGGCGGCTCGGCCGATGTCAACCGGTCGCGCCCCCCCGCCGCGTTTTTGGAACAATATAAGGCTTACCTTAAAGGCGCCGCGAAACAGGCGCCGCGCTAACCGTTCACCCCCAATCCTTCATGCCGGCGCAGCTTCGACTGCCGTCGGCGATCTTGCATGACCACACCGACGCCCCGTTATCTTGTGCCGTTTCATCCGAAGCGGGTTTCTCATTACTTCACCGACGTCTTGGTGCTGGGAGGCGGTATCGCCGGCCTGCGAGCGGCGCTTGAGGTCGATCCGTCGTTGTCGGTTTTGATCGTGACGAAGGACAAGGTGCTGGAGTCGAATAGCAACTACGCCCAAGGGGGCATCGCCGGCGTACTGGACGACGACGATCGGTTTGAAGATCACGTCGCCGATACCATGACCGCCGGAGGAAGCTTATGCGATCCTCAAGTGGTCGAGATGGTCGTGCGCGAAGGACCTGACTGCATTCGCGAATTGATTGATTGGGGAACCGCATTTGACGAAGAAGACGGTCAACTGGCGCTGACTCGCGAAGGAGGCCATGGAAGATCACGGGTCGTGCATGCCTTGGGAGATTCGACCGGTCGCGAAGTGATTCGAGCCGTCGTTGAGCGGGCTCGTAGTCGCGAAAACATTCAAATTTGGCAAAACGAGTTCACCTTAGATCTGATTACTCACGAAGGAACGTGCCGCGGCGCGCTGGCGTCTGACCAAAAGCATGGCCGTACCCTGATTTGGGCGAAGCAAACGATCTTGGCGACCGGCGGAGTCGGGCAGATCTATCGCGAGTCGACCAATCCGAAGGTCGCCACCGGCGACGGGTTGGCGCTGGCGATTCGGGCGGGCGCCCAACTGCGCGACATGGAGTTCATGCAGTTTCATCCCACGGTCTTGTACATCGCCGGCAGCGGCCGCAGTTTGATTACCGAAGCGATTCGCGGCGAAGGCGCCTATTTGGTCGATCGTAGCGGCAACCGGTTTATGGCCGACTACGATTTACGCGGCGAATTGGCGCCGCGCGACGTCGTTTCGCAGGCGATCGTCTCGCAGATGGAGCGGACAAAATCGCCATGCGTATTCCTTAGCCTGAGTCATCTCGACGCTGATTTCGTCAGACGGCGATTTCCGGGAATCGCCCAGGCGTGCGGCAAATTTGGTATCGATATCGCCAAAGATCGCGTTCCGGTTCGTCCAGGGGCCCACTATATGATCGGCGGTTTGGCGGTCGATTTAGAAGGGCGGACGACGCTGCCCGGCTTGTGGGCGGCCGGAGAAGTGACTTCGACCGGTTTGCACGGGGCGAACCGTCTGGCGTCGAACAGTTTGCTGGAAGGGCTCGTATATGGAAAAAGAAGCGGCCGCGGCGCCTCGCAGGCGGCGTTGGCGATGCCTGACCGGTTTACGGCGTTGAATCTCGAAAATCCGCCGTTGCCCCCGGCTGAGCCGCTTGATTTAGAGGATATTCGCAATTCGCTGACCAGTTTGATGTGGCGATCGGTCGGAGTGCGCCGCGACCATGCGGGGCTAACCGAATCGGTCGACATGATCGATTCATGGCGAAGTTACGTTTCTTTGCAACAATTCGACCATCCGGCCGGCTGGGAGCTGCAAAACATGCTGCTAGTCGCCAGGGCGATTGCGCAGTCGGCTCTGGCTCGGTGCGAATCTCGCGGGGTCCATTTACGGATGGACTACCCGCAAATCGACGATGCGAACTGGAATCGTCACCTGAGCTACCCAATTGGTTGACTCCCCTCCCCTGCCCGCAACGCATTTCCTTATTTGTCCCGATCTGGTTAAACCTTGGTTCAGGCGGTCGCTGCTGGAGTTTTAGCGAACGACGATTTGAATTAAACTACGCCGTTTAAGCTTTATCGGGGCCGCAAGCGAACTGCAAACGACGCTTGACCCGACGTATCAGATCCTCACTCATTCTTCATCGATTCAAGAACGACGGTTACCAAGTATGACAGAATCGAGCGGAACACCGATGATCGAGGCGGATCGCCTCTCGAAGTTCTACGGAATCTTCGCCGCAACTCGCGACGTCTCATTTCAGGTGCATCGCGGCGAAGTCGTCGCGTTTCTCGGCCCCAACGGCGCCGGCAAAAGCACGACCATGAAGCTGCTGACAGGCTATCTGTCTCCGAGCGAAGGAGTCGCCAAGGTGGCCGGTCACAATATGATGACCGATCGTCTGGCCGGATCGGCCTTACTCGGTTATTTGCCTGAAAATGGCCCGCTCTATCCCGATGCGACCCCGCACAGCTTGCTGATGTTTTTCGGCGAAGCGCGAGGCATGACCCCGGCGCAGCGAAACGAGCGGATCGAGGCGGTCGTCGATCTGTGCAATTTGCATACGGTGTTGCACAAGCCGATCAGCAAGTTGTCAAAGGGATACAAACAACGCGTCGGCATGGCGCAAGCGATTTTACATGAGCCGGAAGTCTTGATTTTAGACGAACCGACTTCGGGGCTCGATCCGAACCAGATTCGGGGCGTCCGAGAGATGATTCGTCGCTTAGGCGAGGAAAAAACGATTTTGCTCTCGACGCATATTTTTCAAGAGGTCGACGCGCTGGCGACCCGCGCGATCGTGATTAACGAAGGCCGACTGATCTATGACGGCGGCATCGACGCGATGAAAAAAGAAGGCGAAACGTTAGACGACGCTTTCTATCGTATGACCAAAGGGGTCAACGCGCTTACTCCGGCGACCGCTACCTAATCGATATTATTCCCCGTTTACTTTGGCAAAGCATAAGACTTTTCCGAAAGCACTGACGCTATCATGGCTTGGATAAACGCATTTACGCTGCTCTGCTTCGATTTGATTTTCGCGGGCGCATTTTTCGTCGCGATGATTCCGTTGTTGTTGGTCAAGCAAGCCGCTTACGCAGTGATGAAGCGGAATTTCAAATCGTACTTTAGTAACCCGACTGGCTACGTCTTTCTGGCGATTTTCGTTTTGCTGACGTCGATGGCGGCGTTTTGGCCGCACGAGTTCTTTAACGCCAACTTGGCGAATCTCGCCCAGCTTAACCAAAACATCGGTTTGATCATGTTGATCTTCGTGCCGGCGATCACCATGGGCTTGTGGGCCGACGAACGACGGCAAGGGACCGACGAACTGCTGCTGACGTTGCCCGCGGAATCCCGTTGAACCCTTATTGCTGTGGCCGCCTCGGCGATCCGCGTGTCGCACGCCGTTGCTCACCCGACCCGGTGCGCAACCATCAGCAGTGCGTCTCCGGCCCGCTGC
>JBITAD010000042.1:0-4832 GCA_044439945.1 Blastopirellula sp. JB062 | reverse complement strand
CGAAACAATTTCCACGATTTTCTAATGCATGGCGATGCCGCACAAACCGTTCAGTGCTGAGAAGCGACTTTCAAATCCCGCAACCAACGTGCTGTTAGCGCTCGGATGGTACTATCCCGAACTTCACCGAGGCGTCGCGCGCTTTGCCCGCGATCATCGCTGGCACGTTACTTTCGACTTTGACGACATGGTTCCGCACGATTGGCGCGGCGACGGAGTCATTACGTTGCTGGGCGCTCAACAGCAACTGTGGGAGAAACTACGACAATTTGACGTGCCGATCGTCGATTTGTCGGAGAGTCGGCCCGACATCGCATTGCCGCGCGTGACGATGGACAACGCCGCGATCGGGCGCATGGCGGCCGAACACTTTCTAGATCGCGGATTTCGGCATTTTGCGTTCGTTCACCGTTGGGAGCTAGGGGTTAGTTGCCGCCGTCGCGACGCGTTCGTCGCCGGATTAGCCTTGCATGATCGTCACTGCCAAGTGTTGTGTTGGCAGCTTCAGCGCGGCGATCGGTCCGATTCTCGAGTGCAACGGCACCGTTGGCTCACGCAGCAATTAATCAAGCTTCCCAAGCCATTGGCGCTGTTCGTGCCGCGCGATATCGAAGCGGTAGAAGTGATCGAAGCGGCGATGGCGATCAATGCGATCGTGCCAGACGAGATTTCAGTCTTAAGCGTCGATAATATCGAGATTATTTGCGATTGTTTGCAAACGCCGCTCTCAAGCATTGATAGCAATTTAGAGCAAGTCGGTTACGAAGGGGCCGCTTTGTTAGCGCGCCTTCTCGCCGGGGAACAAGCTCCTGACGAACCGGCTTATATCGCCCCGAATCAAGTCATCGAACGTCGCAGTACCGACGCGCTCGCGGTTAATCATCCGGAGGTTGCCGCAGCGCTCCGTTATATGCAGGACAACGCGCATCGCTCCATCAACATGGTCGACGTTTTTCATGCGACGGCGATGAGTCGGAGCGGTTTGGAAAAAGCGTTTCGTGAAAACTACGTGCGACCTCCCATGGAAGAACTACGTCAAATTCGATTACGACGGGCCAAGCGAATGCTGTTGCAAACCGACGACAAGATCGCCAATATCGCCAAAGAGGTAGGCTTTGAAACTTCGCAAAACTTTTGTCGTATCTTTCGGCATGCGACCGGAATGACTCCGCGGCAATTTCGCTTGCAAGGGCGAACCGCTTCGTAAGCGAACGCTCGCATATCGCTAGGGAAAGATGCGACGGCGCTTTATTCGGTTCAAGCGGCCAGCGTCGAAGCATGTTTTCGCTCGTGCGCAAGTAACCAGCGCTTTCGCGACAAGCCCCCGCCGTATCCGGTTAAATCGCCGTTTGCGCCAATAATTCGATGGCAAGGAACGACGATGGCGATCGGATTGGCGCCGTTGGCCAGTCCGACGGCCCGCGATGCGCTAGGCCGACCGATCCGGCTTGCTAACGCTCCATAGCTTTGCGTCGTTCCGGCTGCGACGGTGCGAAGCGCGCTCCAGACTTCCTGCTGAAACGAAGTGCCTTTGGTGCGGACCGGCAAACTATCGCAAGCGGCAAGATTCCCGGCAAAATAGCGCGCAAGCGACTCGGCGATTCGTTCCGGCGCGGGGCCGCTTATTAGGTCATAGGTACGATACTGTCGCGTCAGCAGCCGATGCATCCGCGATTCGTAATCTTCAAAGTCTAACGCTCGCAGTCGCGCTTGATCGTCGGTCGCCAACAGGAGTTGTCCGACAGGCGAAGGCAAGCGGCTAAGTCGAAACTGCATTTGCGGTCTCCTGGCTAGGCGTAAAGTGAGAGTTCGCCGATTCGCTGGTCCAAAAGTGCATGACTGCGTACGCGCGCCAAGGTTTCCAGCGTTCGGAACGTGCGAGCAGCTGTGCGGCATTGGGACGCACGCCGTCGACGGCTAAGACGCGCTGTAAGCCGACGTCGTCGGCCAGAAATGCGTCGCTTTCGCGCAGGACGCGCATCGCAATGTATTGAGCCGTCCATTTGCCGATGCCCGGCAATTTGCAAAGCGATTGGATCGCATTCTCTAAATTGCCCAGCGAATCAAAGAAGTGAGGATCGGTATCGATCGTTTCGGCCAACCGCACAAGGGCGAAGGCGCGCGGCTGCGGCATGCCCAACCGCTTAATCGCATCAAGCTGAAAGCGGTCCGGTTGCGGAAAGCGATGCGTCAACCCAGGCGTCGCCAAAGCTTCGCCGATCGGCTCGCCATACGTTGCAACCAGTTTGCCGGCCAGCTTTCGCGCTGCTGACACGCTGATTTGCTGTCCTAAGATAGCGCGAACGGCAATCTCGAACGGGTCCCATGCTCCGGGGATTCGCAGCCCGGGACGCGACTTCACCAGCGGCCCAATCGCCGGATCTTGAGCCAGCGCCGTCGCGATCGCGTTGATATCGGCATTTAAGTCAAACATGCGGCGGATACGTGCAATAATTTGCGGAAGCTTATCAAGCCGCGGAAAACGGAGCGAAATACGTAGCGCCGACTCTGCCGGCGCGTCGTTGACCTGCAACGTGCCGACGTCGCCGTCGAGCTGGATCACGCGCGAATAGACGTTGTCGGCTACCACCTCGAGACCAGGGATCGCGCGAAGTGCGAAAAATTGAAGCAGCGAAGACCAGTCGTACGGCTGACGGTATGGCAGCAGCAGCGACAAGCAAGAAGTCGGCTCGTCGACAAGCGATCGATGGCGGCGAATTTGCGACGGCGGACGATCGTAGAGGTGTTGAAAGGTCTCATTAAATCGTCGCAAGCTTTGAAATCCGCTACCCAAAGCGACCTGTGTCATCGACAAATTCGTTTGGTGCAGCAGTTGCAACGCTAATAAGATTCGCCGTGTTTGCGCAACCGAATTGGGCGATGCGCCGACGTAGCGTTGAAAAAGACGTCGCAACTGACGTTCGCCTATGCCGAGCCGTTGGGCCAAAGTTTCGACTTTTTCATCGTCGAGCGCCCCTTCGTCGATCAGGCGCAGTGCGCGAGAGACGCTGGCTGCAGCGCCAATGCCCCCGCCTAAGCCGGGCGCCGTTTCTGGGCGGCATCGCAAGCAAGGGCGATACCCCGCTTCCTGGGCGGCCGCGGCTGTCAGTACGAAATGACAATTATTGAACTTCGGGGGCTGGGCTGGGCAAATCGGGCGACAATAGATGCGAGTTGTCTTGACGCAGGTGAAAAATCGCCCGTCATGACGTTCGTCGCGAGCGAGCAGCGCCCGATAACATGCTTGGGGGTTGAGGTCCATGCATGTTAATATAGAGGTTCAATCGCTTCGGCTCTCGCGGTTTTCGGACGTCGACGTAAGAATCTTGGCCGAAGAGAGATAGTTCCGATTTCGCATCAGGAAGTCCTGGGATCCAACAAAAAAGATGGATCTAAAAAAGGAACTATTGGCAATTTTCGATGGAACGAGATATCATGATTGGCTTGCAGAGCGATTTTATATGATTTTCGCCCCTATTACTTTTCACGCTTTTCGCCTCGCTCGCCCCCGCCTGAGGCCAACTAATTCGGAGAAGACTTTCATGCAGCCGATGCGCAGTCTTGCGTTTGCAATTGCCGTAACGATCTCTTTCTGTTTTGCCGCGTCCGCTCAGGCACAACTGCAGGTAGGAGCGGCGGCGATCGACGTAACCCCGGAAAAATTTCCCGTTTTGATCAACGGCGGGTTCAATAGTCGTACCGGCGAACCGAAAGATATCTTCGCTCGGGCAATTGTCGTAAGCGATGGGCAAATGCAGGTGGCGATCGTCGTCACCGATAGCTGCATGTTGCCGAAAGACTTGATCGACGGCGCCAAACAACTCGCTTCGGAACGCACGAAGATTCCGACCGATCGCATTATGATCTCGGCCACGCATACGCATACGGCGCCCTCTTCGATGGGAGCGCTGGGGACCGACGCTGACGAAACGTATACGCCCTACCTACGAATCAAATTGGCCGAAGCGATCATCACGGCGCAGCGCAACTTGGCGCCGGCCAAAGTCGGCTTCGGTTCAGCCGACGCGGCCGAGTTTACGGCGCTGCGACGTTGGATCTTGCGTCCTGGTCAGATGCGCGAAGATCCGTTCGGCAATATGTCGGTTCGTGCCAGCATGCATACGGCCAAAAACAACTTGCCGAACGTGACCGGCGAATCAGGCCCGGAAGATCCGCAGTTGTCGGTTATTTCGTTTCAGTCGCCCGAGGGACGTCCGATCGCCTTGCTGGCGAACTTCTCGATGCATTATTTCGGCGGCGGAGGCGCGGCTGATTATTTTGGCGCTTATTGCAAATCGCTCGAAGAAAAATTGAATCAGAAGTCGGCTGACGCCGCGCCGTTCGTCGCCGTTATGTCGCATGGATGCAGCGGCGACATTTGGCGCGTCGATTATCGAACCGGCACGAATCAAACCTTTGAAGGTTTTGTCGAAGGGATGGTCGAACGGACCGAGCAAGCTTTGGCGACAATCAAATACGAAAGCGACGCGACGCTGGCGATGGCGGAAACGCGGCTTGAGCTTGATTACCGGACGCCGACCAACGAGCGTCTCACCTGGGCCAAAGGCATTCTGGAAAAGATGGGAGACCGGCTCCCAAAGACGAAGGAAGAGGTCTACGCTCGCGAGCAGGTCATCCTGCATGAGCGGCAATCGACTGAAGTTGTGCTGCAAGCCCTGCGTATCGGCGATATGGCGATCGCCACGACGCCGAACGAAACTTACGCGCTGACGGGCTTAAAACTAAAACGACGCAGCCCGCTGAAGAACACGATGGTCATCGAGTTGGCCAACGGCGGCGACGGCTATATTCCCCCGCCGGAGCAACATTTT
>JBITAD010000041.1:0-4842 GCA_044439945.1 Blastopirellula sp. JB062 | reverse complement strand
GCGACATGTCGAATGCGTCGATCGCGTCCATCAAGCCGAAGACTCCTGCCGAGATCAGGTCGTCAAGTTCGACCCCTTCCGGCAAGCGAGCCCAAATTCTTTCGCCGTTGTATTTGACCAGCGGCAGATATCGCTCGACAAGGCGGTTACGCAATTCCTTACGCGTTTGGTCGGCCTTATACGCTTTCCAAACTTCCGCAATGTCGTCGACTGCTGTGGTTGTCGCCATGCAATCCTCCGTGAAACGCCGTCTATGGCTACGTTTCGTGAGATCCTTCTCGTTTCGCCTGAATCCTTCAGGACCCGCGTTTTACGGCGATAAAGCCGTAAAACCTACGCCGGCATGATTGCTCAAAACCGTCGGTTGGCGCGCCTTCGCCGCGTCCCTCCGCATTGGACGCGAAAGCGAATTTACGCCGCCGCTTTTTCAGAGCTGTCGCTCTCCGCTTGCAACTCAAGTTGCAATTTGTCCAGCTCTTGATTGACTCGTTCGCGAACCGATTCGTCAACGATGCGCTCCGCAGCGCCCCCGATGAACCAGCCTGTGGCCGCAAACAATGCCATCGCAACGCACGCGATTTGTAGGGTCGATTCGACTCCGCCGTAGTCCAGGAATCCCCGCACCAGGACAGTGACGAAGGCGGTAAGGCCCAAAACGCCCGCGTAGTTGCGCGCCATTTTGCGTTCGGTCTATTCGGTTGACGTGATTCGCAAGTCCAATCCGCCGCAAGCGGACGCGGCGTTACATCTAGGTATCGACCTTCAGGACTTTGATATTCAGCCGAATTTTCCGATTGAAGCGAAGTCGTCAAAAAAACTTGTGTCGCGGCGGTGCGTGCTTTCATGTCAATGCTAGCCTTTCTTCGCTACGCCGCGCGATGAACGTTGGAGGTCGTCGACGCGTCAAACGCGAATGCGGCGAACCGTTTCGCCACTTGCGCCAAATCGCTCGCTACCGCCGATTGCGGATAGCGCGCGTAGAACGCGTCGTTCGCAGCTTGCGCCGCGCCGATTTCCAGGCCGTGTCGCACTGCGCCGATGCCGATCGCGGCGGCCCCGGCGTGACGTCGACAAACGCGATCAAAGCCTTCAATGATCGGCGCTTCCGACTGGGCGACCGAAACCCGGTTCAACAGCAAGCCGAAGTCGCTCCGCGGCTCCGTCTCTTGCAGTTGGCGGATCGCCGCATATCCGGCGGTCAGCGAACTTCGCGCCGAGCAAGCGGCCAAAACGAATCGTTCGGCTTGACGCCACAATAGTTCGGTCAGCGGAGTCAGTCGGCTGCCTGCGTCGATCAATACGAGATCCGCATGGCGGCCGAGTCGCTGGAGTTGTTCGGTTAAGCGTTGCAACGCTTGCGGCGGAATCGCATGCAGCGGCAGCGATTCGCCGGTCGTGGGCAGGCGCAACGAGCCATGTGCGCCCGGCAGCAATGACTCGTGCAGGTCGACGCGCATGCTAGCCAAGTCGCTGATAGCGGCGACCGCTTCAATGCCGCATAGTTGAGCCAGGCCGGCGCTGTCGAAATCTAGATCGACGATCGCCACTCGCCGACCCGATTCGGCGAGCGCTGCGCCCAGGTTAACGACCAGCGTCGTCACGCCGACCCGTTTTTCCGCGCCGAAGATGACGGCCAACGGCACGCGCGGCGCCGCGGCGGCCGAGTTTTGACGCGCGAGCATGCGTAGCAACGAAGCTTGATCAGGGAAGTGACGATCCATGGCGGTAATTCGCGGCGAGACCCGGGAGGTTAAATCAACTGTTTGGCGAGTTCATCCGCAGAAGCGACTGCGATCGAATGCGGTACGTCTTGTCCGTGAGTGACGTAGCTGATCGGCAGCGTCGTGCGGTTCATCAAATTGAAGGTCGCCCCAAGGGTCTCCACTTCATCAAGTTTGGTCGAGATCAATGCGGTCGGCTCGATCGCGGCGAAACGGCGTTCGGCTTCTTGCAACGAACGGTTGCCGGTGGTCGCCGACAGCAATAGGTAGCGAACGTCGGTCTCGGCTGCACGCAGCACCGATTGCAACTGTTGCAACTGCACGGCGTCGCGCGGACTGCGCCCAGCGGTGTCGATAAAGATGCGATCGCAGCCGGCCAGGCGGTCGACCGCATCTCTCATTTCGGTCGGGGTCGACACGATTTGCATCGGCAGATCCATGATTTCGGCATAGGCCCGCAGTTGGTCGACGGCGGCAATTCGGTAGGTATCGACCGTGATCAAGCCGACGCGCAACTTCTGAGTAAACTTGGCTCGAGCCGCCAGCTTAGCGATCGTCGTGGTTTTTCCCACGCCGGTCGGGCCGACTAGCGCGATCCGCAACGGACCTCGCTGCGAATCTTCTAAATCGCCGCCGGTACGAAATGACTCGGCGATCCGCTGATGCAGCGTCTGGCGCAGGTCGCGCTCTTGCGCGTCGGCGGCGGTTGACTCCAACTGCGTCGCCAGATCGGCGGCGATTTGCGGCGCAACTTCGGCCGATAGCAATTCGCCGTGCAAACGCGCGACTACCGGCGAGTAGGTTCGTATCGAACCCCCGGCGTAATTCGCCAACGCGTCTAAGATCGATTCCCCTTGGTCGTCGACTAATCCGTCGGCCAGACGTTGCGAGTGGTTCTCGACGTCCGCCGCGTGCGCACCGTCCAACTCAAGCGTTGCGGCTTGGGGTTCCGTGGCAAATCGTGGTGCGTCGAATGCCGGTTCGGTCGCCGTCGTATCGTCAGCGCTCGGCGGTTGAAACTCAAAACGGCTCTTCACCGGCACGCTGGCCGATGCGGCCAATTCGAGTTCGCGGCCCCCTAGTAGCCCGGCCAAGCCGCGGCGCGGCGCCATCCGCGTATGTAGCACGGCGGCGTCAGGCCCCAATTCTTTACGAATCAGTTCCAACGCTTCCGGCATCGTTTTGGCGCGAAATGTTCTGATGTCCATGGCGATATCTATTTACCCGGTACGATGTCGCTAATGATGCCGACCGATTCGATCAGCGTATCGCGGGTGATTTCGTTATGGCTAAGCACGATTAAGTCGGGAATGTGATTTAAGGTGAGCTGTTTTAAGGCAGGGCGAATTTGCGGATTGACCAAAACGATCGGCGGCTTGCCGACGGCCAATAGCTTCTCGATCCCGGCGGCGACGGCGCGGCAGGTCAGCTCGATCGCTTGCGGCGACATCCGTGCGTAAGGTCCTCGCTCGGTGTCGATTCCGGCGGCGATCCGATCTTGCATTGCGGGATCGAGCGGGATCACGAACATTTTGTTCTCGCGATCTCGATACTTCGTGCAGATCGTTCTCGCCAGGCGATGGCGGACGAACTCGGTCAGCCAAATCGGATCTTTCGTTCGCCCGGCGTGGTCGCCCAACGTTTCTAGGATGATCGCCAGTTGGCGGATCGGCACTTCTTCTCGCAGCAGATGTTGCAGCACCGCTTGGACGTCCCCCAATTTCATGACGCCCGGTATCAATTCGTCGACGACGGCCGGCGAAACCTCGCGCAGGTCGTCGAGCAGATGTTTGGTCGCATCGCGCGTCAGCAGTTCGTCCGCATGCTTCTTGGCGACGCGCTGCAGATGGGTGGCCAGCACTGACGAAGGTTCGACGATCGTATATCCAAGCATTTCGGCCTGCGATCGCAAGCCCGGCTCGATCCAAACGGCCGGCTGATTATAGGCCGGATCGCGCGTCGGCTCGCCCGGCAGATTGCCTTGCGAGTTTGCGCCGCTGATCGCCAGCAAGCGATCGGGATGAATGACGTTTTCGGCGACGGTGTTGTTCGTGATTTTGATCCGATATTGATTTTCGGTCAGCCGCATGTTGTCGCGAATGCGAACTTTCGGCAAGATAATGCCGACTTCGCTGGCGACATTTTGTCGAACTCCGGTCACGCGGTGCAGCAGGTCGCCGCCGCGGTCGGGCGCGGCTAGCCGAACCAGTCCGACGCCCAACTCCATCTCCATGGGGTCGATCGTCAGATAGTCTTCGATGCGATCTTCTTTTTTAGCCGCTTTTTCTTGTTCCTGTTTTTGCGTTTCGGCCGTTTGCTTTTCGGCTTCTTCTTGCTTGTCTTGTTTCTGAATGAAGAAGGCGATCCCCAGGCAGCCCCCGCACAGCGTCAGCAAAGGCAAGGTCGGCAAACCGGTAAATACCAACATGCCCAAAAAGGCGCCCGACACGATCAAGGCCGACGGGCGAGAGAGCAATTGTTGAACGAACTCGAGCGGCAAGTTGGTCTTTTGGCTGCTGCGCGTCACCAACAAACCGGCGGCCAGCGAGATTAAAAACGCCGGCACCTGGCTCACC
Source organism: Blastopirellula sp. JB062 (assembly GCA_044439945.1). Lineage (GTDB taxonomy): Bacteria > Planctomycetota > Planctomycetia > Pirellulales > Pirellulaceae > Blastopirellula. The sequence continues at coordinate 545 of JBITAD010000041.1, read as the reverse complement.
AAGCCGTCGCCGATCGTCAGTTTGGTATAAACTTCGGCCGCCTCGGTCAGGCTCATGCCTGCCTGCATCCCAATGATGAAACCGCCGACGATGTTGATCAAGGTAATAATAATGCCGGCGATCGCGTCGCCGCGCACAAACTTGCTGGCGCCGTCCATGGCGCCGAAGAAGTCGGCTTGTTGCGTAATTTCGCTCCGCCGCTGTTGCGCTTCGTGTTCGTCGATGATGCCGGCGTTAAGGTCGGCGTCGATCGCCATCTGGCGCCCCGGCATGCCGTCTAAGGCGAAGCGTGCGGCGACTTCGCTGATGCGGGTCGCGCCTTTGGTAATCACCATGAACTGAATCACGATGATAATAATAAATATAATGATGCCGACCGCGATCTTATCTCCCGCGACGAACTCGCCGAAAGTTTCGATCACGCCGCCGGCCGCGTCCATTCCGTCCTCGGCCGCTTTGGTCAAAATTAAACGTGTCGTCGCCACGTTCAGCACCAAGCGAGCCAGCGTGGTCGCCAGCAATAACGACGGAAAGACGTTAAACTC
>JBITAD010000040.1:0-4843 GCA_044439945.1 Blastopirellula sp. JB062 | reverse complement strand
GGAAGACGTCAAAATTCTTTGCATCAGCGGCATGATCGAGCAAGACAAAGTCTCGGACCTGAAAGATGCCGGCGCAAACGATTTTATTCAAAAACCGTTTTCGGTCGAAGCGCTGCTGGAACGTGCTTGCAGCATGCTGGATTTAGAGTCGGTGACGTCGCTGTAAACGTCGGACGCAACGAGTTATCGTTGATCGCCGATGCGACGCACGAAAACGTGACCACCCATTAGTACGCGCATGCCGAACCGACGTTCGCATGCGCGTCTTTGTTATTTAGACGTATATGGCCGTACGATGCTGCAATCGGACCGCGAAGATGATCCGCTGGTCGGACGTTTGCTCGACGCCGTACTCGCCCAGCTTTCGCCCGACTTACGTCAGCAGGTCGTCGCCGAGCTTGACGGCAATCTTGCTCTGGCCGAGGCTTGGTCGACTCTTTTTCGCGACGCCAAATTAACGGCGGTCAAACAACTGGCCTACGGCGCCAGCCACGAGATCAACAATCCGCTGGCCAATATCGCCAGCCGTGCGCAATCGCTGCTGCTGCACGAAGCTGACCCTGATCGACGACGCCAGCTAGCGACGATCTACGCCCAAGCGATGCGCGGGCACGCGATGATCGCCGATTTGATGCTTTTCGCCCGCCCTCCGGCGCCGCAATTGGCGCCGTTTGACGTCGTCGCCGCAATTCAAGAGACGGTCGATTCGCTGCAAGAAGCGGCGACCGCGCAAGCGACCGCAATCCGGCTGAATGGCCCCGCCGCACTAACGCTTGCAGCCGACAAGACGCAGATCTCCGCGGCGACGGCCGCCGCCATTCAAAACAGCTTGGATGCGATTTCAGCCGGCGGCGAGATCTTGGTACGGGTCGCCGCGCTGCCTGAGTATTGCGAAATCGTAGTTGCCGACGACGGCGCCGGCGCTTCGGCGGAAGTTCGCGCACAAGCGTTTGATCCTTTTTTCTCAGGTCGCGAGGCAGGCCGGGGGCTCGGCTTCGGCCTGACCAAATGTTGGACAATCGCCCAGACACATCACGGCTCGGTCGCGATCAGGCCGCACGGCGACGGCGGAGCGCAAGTTTGCCTGAGAATTCCTTGGGACTTATCGGCCGATAGCGCTGAGAAAGAGGATTGATGGAAGACCCTGGTTGGACCAGTTTGCTTCCTCCGTTAACGGCGATCGTGTTGGCGCTGACGACGCGCCGCATCGTTCCCTCTTTATTAATCGGCATCGCGTTGGGCGCGTACTTGATACGCCCGGGAGATCTTTGGGGCGCTGCGCATACCTTGGCGATCGAATATCTGGGCTCCAATCTGATTCAGACCGACAAGCTGAAAGTGTTCGCCTTTACGCTGATCATGGGGGCGATGGTCGGGCTGATCACCGTCGCAGGCGGCATGCGCGGGCTGGTCGAGCTGGTCTTGCCTTGGGCGCAAACGCGGCGTCGCGGTCAGGCGCTGGTTTCGCTACTGGGTCTGGCGATTTTCTTTGACGACTACGCCAACATGCTGCTCATAGGCGGTACGACTCGGCCGTTGGCAGATCGGCTAAAGATCTCGCGCGAAAAACTTGCCTATTTAATCGATTCGACCGCGGCCCCCGTGGCCGGTCTTGCGTTGGTTTCGACTTGGGTCGCCGTCGAGATCGACTACATCGGACAAGGCTTGAGCGAGTTGCCGAACGAAGTGCGATGGGAACCGATCGGACTTTTTCTGGCAAGCTTTCCGTATCGGTTCTATCCCCTTTGGGCGATCCTTTTCGTCTTTCTGATCGCCGGTTCGGGGAGAGACTTTGGACCGATGCGAGTCGTCGAGCGAAAACGACTTGACGAACCGCCGCACGATCAAACGAGCAATGGCGCATCGCTTAACGTACCGGATGCTTCAAGCCATTGGCTAAACGCCGCATTGCCGATTTTGACGACGGTCGGCGTAGTCGTCTGGCAACTTTATCGCTCGGGATTAAGCGTGGTAAAGCAAGATGACTTGAGCCCCAGCTGGGCCAACATTTTTGGCAATGCGAATTCGTATGACGCGTTAACGTACGGCGCCCTCGCCGGCATTTCGGCGGCTTGGCTCATGATCGCGCCGCAGCGCATCGCGTCGTTCAAAACGATGTTGGGGGGCATGTATCAGGGCGCGAAGGCGATGATTCCGGCGCTGGTCATCTTGTGGCTTTCGGGAGCGTTGGCGACGACCACCGGTAAGGGCCCCGCCGGTTTGCATACCGGGGCTTACCTAGCCGAACTGACCCAAGGTTCAGTTCCGTTGCAGTTGTTGCCCAGCGTGACGTTTTTGGTCGCCGCCGCGATGGCGTTCGCCACGGGGACCAGTTGGGGAACGATGGGCATCTTGATGCCGTTGGCGATTCCGGTCACGTACGACCTGATGATCGCCGACGGAGTCGCGATCGAAACGACTTCGCTGCTGGCAGGCGTGGTCGGCGCCATCTTGGCCGGAGCGATTTTCGGCGATCATTGCTCGCCGTTGTCGGATACGACGATACTTTCTTCGCAATCCTGCGGCTGCGATCATATCGCCCATGTACATACCCAAATGCCGTACGCACTTTGCGTCGGCATGGCGGCGGTCTTTTGCGGAACTTTGCCGATTGCGCTAGGCGTTTCGGTTTGGGCATGCCATGCGGCTGGCGTGCTAGCGCTCATCGGGGTCGTTTTCTTGCTTGGCAAGCGGCCCGATTTGAAATAATTACGCGCGTTACAGTCTTGCCAAGTGACCTTGCAACGCGGGCATGATTTTTTTCGGCCCTTGCTAGCTCGCTGCGATAGCGTCGCCAACTTAAAGTTCTCGCTGCCTTTAGCGACGCTTACCCCGATCAACGACGCTTTTCGCGTTGTTTGATAGCAGCCGAAGTCGCTTGACCGTCGGCATGAACGTTGCACTATGTCACTGTCGACGTAAGAACCGCAAAGGCCTTCGCCACGGAGAATAAAATGCGAACCTCGACCTTGTACGCCCTTTCCGCCGTTATCACGATCCCCGCGATCGCTGTTGCACAAGCGCCGCGGCCTGATCGCTTTCATCAAGTCGCTCCGCAATACGTACAACCGGTCGCACGTCAGGTGGTTACAGCTAAGCCGGTCGGCACTTCGGTCGGCTCGACCGCCGCTCCATGGTACGAGCAAGGTCCTTTGCAAACGTCGCAATCGCCCCCAAGCGAAGTGCAGCGCACGATGTTTTACGCCAGCCAATCGCAAGCGTCGCCCAGCGACTCCAACGCGGCCGACTTCGCTCCGTCGCTGGCTCCGCAGCCGCAAAACCGACAAGCGCCGCCTAACTATTTGCCGCCTCGGGTAATCACGCAATCGCCGACAACCAACTACGCCGCCCCGATCCCATCGACAACCGCCTCGCCGGCGTCGAGCGGCAACCCGGCTGCCTGCTGTTCGCCGGCGCCGACGGTCGCCCCCGCCACGTTTTCGGCTCCGGTTTCGCCGCCGGTCGTGACGCAGTCGCCGGTCATTACGGGGCCGACGGTCGTCTCGCCGCCGCCGGTTCGGTTTAACACGACCTATCGCCCGGTGTTGCCGGTCGCCGGAATTCCGGCCGACTTCAGCGTGGGGCAAGGTCTGTACGGACAGCCGAAAGTGTATGTCGACAATCAACCGGTTCGCAACTTCTTCCGCTATCTGCTGCCGTAAGTTTGCGGCCGATTTCCCCCCAATTCCCAGGAGGGCGAAGCCGATGGATGTCTCCGGTCCATCGGCTTCGGTTATTTCTTGCCGACAACAAGCGTTATTTAAGCTTCAGCTTTGGGCGCCCCGGTTTTCAGCGTACCGTCGGCCGCATAGCCGTAGCGTTCAAAGTAGGCGCTCCAGCGGCGATAGATTTCGGCGGCCAGGTCATCTTCCATCTGATGCTTGTTTCGCTGAAACGAGCGTCCCTCGGCGGTCGCCTTTTCCATCTGCGGACGAACTTGTTCGAAATCGCCCAAGTCGAGTTGGGCGTAGATCTTTTCTAATTCGCTGATCGGGTCGGCGACGACGTCTTCGTACCGAGTTTCGACCAGACGCCCAGGTCTCAGTTTGTCCACGTCACGAAAATACCCGCCGTACATTCGATCGAAACAGTCAAAAATGTACTGGCGATACTGGGGATTCTTCGGATGTTGAAACGCCTGGATCTCGTCCATCGTTTGCCAAAGCCGCTCAGTCGAGGCGAAAACCTCAAGCGGGTTACGGGCAATATGGATAAACTTGGCCTCAGGATACATCTCGGCCAATAGCCCGATCCGCCCTGTATGCGTGGGCGATTTTAAAATGATCGGCTTATCGCGTTGCACCGTAACCATGCGTACGAATTGGTCGAGAGTTTCGCGCCATTTGGCGAGTTCGGCCTCGTCGATTCCTTCCATGTCTAGGTATTCGGTACCTTCCGGGGCATGATCAGGAAACGCCATGCGGTAATAAGGAGAAGGCGCCCCCAAAGAAAGCAACGCGAACTCGTCTTCTTGCGGCTTGCTCCAACCGACCTTCATGTTATCCATCGGCCGCTTGCTAGGCATGATGAAATTGAACCAGCGGCTAATGAAGTCTCCCATTAAAAGAAATTCGCACGGACCGAAGCACTGCATCGTGGTGGGCGAAGTATAGGCTTCGTCCAACGACATCAGCTCGTGCAGATAGGTCGTGCCGCTGCGCCAATGCCCGACGATAAAAACCATCGGCGAGTGCGGAGTCGCCGCGGCGATCTTCTCGCCGTACAGTGCTAGCTGCGCTCGGTACGCCAGACTGTTGAAAATCGTCGCCGGCGTAACCAACCCCGCCATGCAAACGCGCAGCGGATGCAGGGCGAAACGATGTCTTGCTAGCATCTTGATCCA
>JBITAD010000039.1:0-4864 GCA_044439945.1 Blastopirellula sp. JB062 | reverse complement strand
AACAGTCGTATGTCGGACTTTCAGGTCGAGGAGACGTTCGTAAAAAAACCGCGCTATTCGTCTCGGCCGGAGCGCGAAATTCGGCATGCAATTGATAGTCGGCGAATTGCGTCGTCGTGCGTAATAACCCCACTTCTTCGCTGGTCGCCCGAATTACCCCCTGATCGACCGTCCAGTCGACATTTCCCTCAGCTTTCCAACCGAACGTCGTTTCTCCGTCAAACAACAACAGCCAACCGTCGGCAATCTCCCCCTCCGAGAGCGTATTGGGGGTTTGCTCGGCATTAGCCGAAGCCAGGGGAGCGACAAGCATCACTAGCAGCGACGCCCAGAAAACTCGCGAGTATTGCATACTTATGACCTGGAAAAAGTGAAGCGACCGACGGCGCCAATTTCAGACGTGTGAGGGGGTTTTCTTAACTCTCGACGCTGGTTCAAATTACATCAAACTATCCGCGCCGTCGAGTCACTGCGAGCTAGACTCAAGAGTTCGGCCCGTGCATCATGATTTGTCCGCCTGTATTCGAGCGAAAGCGGTTTATTGCCTCCATTAACGCCAGACTATTATCCTTTGTACTTCGCTGGAGTTTTAGGACTGGGCATTGCGGCTCAGTGGCTCGCTTGGCGTCTGCACTTACCGTCGATTTTGCTGCTGTTGGCGTTTGGGTTCTTCGCCCAACTCGCCGGCGATCCTGATACGATCATCGGCAAAGACCTACTGTTTCCCATCGTTTCGTTGGCCGTGGCGGTCATTCTGTTCGAAGGGGGAATGAGTCTTAAGCTGTCAGAACTGCGCGAAGCAGGCGGAGTCGTTCTGCGTTTGGTGACGATCGGCGCCGGCATTTGCTGGGGCTTGGTTGGCGTCGCCGCCTATTTCTTGCTGGGCTATCCCATCGAATTAGCGGCCTTGGTCGGCGCCGTGTTGGTCGTTACCGGCCCGACGGTCATCGCGCCGCTGCTCAACTATATCCGCCCTACGCGCAAAATCGGCTCGATCGCAAAATGGGAAGGAATCGTCATCGACCCAATCGGCGCCGTCTTGGCGGTGCTCGTGTACGAGGCGGTCGTCGCAACCGGGGTGAACGAAGCGTTCGCCGTCGCGGCGCTGGCGATTATCAAAACCTTGGTCGTCGGCATCGTGTTAGGAACGCTGTCGGCCGTGACGCTTATCTTCCTACTCCGGCGATTTTGGATCCCCGATTTTTTACACAATGCGTCCATCTTGGCGGCGATCTTGGTCGTGTTCGCAGCGTCTAACGCCGTTCAGAAAGAGTCAGGTCTGCTGACGGTCACAGTGTTGGGCATCGTCTTGGCAAACCAAAAACGAATCCCGGTTCGGCATATCTTCGAGTTCAAAGAAAACCTGCGAGTCTTATTGATCTCGTGTTTGTTTATTGTGCTGGCCGCACGAATCTCTCCTGCCGAAATTGCCACGGTTGGCTGGCCAGGACTTCTCTTTCTGCTGATCATCATCGCCGTCGTGCGACCGGCGTCCGTCTTCTTTTCGACGCTCGGCAGCGGGCTCGATTGGCGACAGAAGGTATTCCTATGCTTTATGGCGCCGCGCGGTATCGTCGCTGCGGCCGTCTCGTCGGTTTTTGCGTTTGAAATTGTCGAAGAGTTCACCCATCGCGGCGCCGACCCCGCCACAATCGCGCAAGCCGGCCTGTTAGCGCCGTTGACCCTGTTGGTCATTGTCGGAACCGTCACGTTCTATGGACTAACCGCCGCCCCAGCGGCGAGATTCTTAGGTCTCGCTTCGCCCAACCCCCAAGGCTTATTGATCGCCGGCGCTGATCGCTGGGTCCGAGAACTAGGCAAAGTGATTCAAAAAGCTGGGTTTCAGGTGCTGCTGGTCGATACCAACTATCGCAACATTTCCGCTGCAAAAATGGCCGGCCTGCCCGCACACTGCGCCAGCATCCTGTCAGATTACGTGACCGAAGAAATTAACATCGGCGGTATCGGCCGCTTGTTGGCGATCACCGCCAATGACGAAGTCAATACGCTGGCCTGCCAAGAGTTCATCCATTTGTTCGGCCGAAAAGAGGTGTATCAACTCGCCGCCTGGGACTCAGGCTCCGGTCGCCGCGCTTCGGTCTCTGATCATTTACGCGGACGCGTCTTGTTCGCTGAAGGCGTCGATTTTTACGTGCTGGCGCGTCGTTTCGCCGCTGGCGCGCAGATCAAAAAAACCTCGCTGACCGCCGAGTACACGTTCGCCGACTTTTTAAAGCGATACGGCGACTCGGCGATGGTCTTGTTCGTCATTGACGAAAACAAGAAGCTCGACGTCCGTACGGCCGAATCGACGTCGACGCCGAAACCGGGGCATACTTTGATCTCACTGGTCGATCCGGTAAAAACGGCAGAGAATGACGTGCCTGCCGAAGACGCGCTAGAGCCGAACCCGGAAGTCTAGCGTTTGTCGCGGCCTTTCCAACGACGCCCTGCCTAGCCCCTATCAGCGGCTAGGTCGCATGCGATAATTGAGCGAGTTGATTTAATTTTTCGGCCGCCGCGCCGCTATCGATCGCTTCGCAGACCATTTGGGCCGCGACGATAGGGCTTTCCGCTTTTTCCGCAGTCCATATCGCGGCGGCGGCGTTCAGCACCACTATATCGCGCGCCGGCGACTTCTCTTTATCCAGTACGCGACGGATCATCGCCGCGCTTTCTTCCGGCCCGTCGACCTGCATCGAAGTCAAGTCAGCCGTTGCGACGCCAAAGTCAGCTGGGCTCCACTCCCACCTTAGCAACTGACCGGCGGCAGCCATAGTCGCGTGCGTCTTGTCGGCTAACGTCACTTCGTCCAGACCGTCGGCGCCAGTTACCAAAACGGCTCGGCGGACGCCTAGCTTCAGCACGGCGGCCGCCATCAAGTCGCGCATGCCCGGTCGCCCGACGCCCAGCAGTTGATATTGGGCCGCGGCCGGATTGCAAAGGGGCCCCAGTAAGTTAAATATCGTCGGAACGCCCAAACTTTTTCGGACGGCCGAAACGTGCCGCATCGACTGATGGGCTAACGGTGCAAAACAAAAACAAATGCCGATCTCGTTCAGACAGCGCTCGATCTGCGGCACGCTCGCTTCGATATTGACCCCTAGCTGAGCCAAGACGTCAGCGCTGCCGGTCTTGCTGGTCACGCTACGGTTGCCATGCTTGGCGACCGACACTCCGGCCGCAGCGGCGACAATCGCCGCCGCCGTGCTGATATTAAAGGTTCCGCTGCCGTCGCCGCCGGTTCCGCACGTGTCGATCACGTCAGCGCGATCGGTGCGAATGGCGGCCATGTTGCGCCGCATGGCGATGGCCGCGCCCGCCAACTCGTCGACAGCCGGACCTTTGGCGTTGATCGCGGTCAATAAATGGGCGATCTGATCGTCAGGCCAATTGCCATGCATGATCTGATCGATCGCTACCGCCATTTCGTCGAGCGACAAATCGTCGCCTGCCGCTAATTTTTTCCAACTGGCGTCGTCCACGTTCCGATTCCTTACCTAACAAAGGGGTACGTCAGTCGATTTTACCGAGACGGCGCTACGGGTCCCACCCGCGTTCGACTGCACGTAGAGCGGCGGTTTTGATATAAATAAAGAGGGTAATCCTAGATCGCCACGAGACAAGATGGTCTCGCCCAGCGAATAGGCAGACAATTTCGCGCTGCAGACGAGGTCGAAGATCGACTATGGCCAGGAAGGTTATCATTGATTGCGATCCAGGTATCGACGACGCCGTCGCCCTGATGGTCGCACTGTTCAACGCCGATTTAGACGTGGTTGCGGTGACGTCAACCGCCGGCAACGTCCCAGGCGAGCAGGCAGGTCGTAACCTGCAAGGCTTGATCGAGCGGCTCGATCCGCCGCGACGCCCACGTATCGGCGTCGGCTCCGGTCCAATCTCGGCGCCCCCGGTCGACGGTACCGAACTGAACGGCGCCGACGGCTTAGCCAATCTACAGTTGGTCGTCTCTTCGCTGCATCAACGCCATCCGGCCGAAAAATTAATTTGCGACGAAATTCGCGCGGCGCCGGAAGAAGTAACGATCGTCGCACTGGGTCCCATGACCAACATCGCACGCGCGCTGCAACGCGATCCTACTATCGCGGCGCAAATCGGCCGAATCGTCATCATGGGGGGATCGGTCGACTGCATCGGCAACATTACGCCGGCCGCCGAATTCAATTGCCACTTTGATGCGATCGCCGCCCAAACGGTGTTTCATTCGCGTACGACCAAAACGCTCGTTCCGCTCGACGTAACACGACAAGCGACGTTTGGGCTCGACCTGCTTGACCAACTGCCGAACGTCGAATCGTCGCCGGCGTCGCAATTGCTCCACCAGATGTTGCCGTTCGTCTATCGCAGTCATCGCCAAGCGTTAGGGATCGAAGGCATCTACTTAAACGACGCGGTCGCCTTGGCGGCGGTTCTAAATCCCGAATTTTTTGAAATGGAAGAGTTCGCCGGCGATGTCGAAACGAGCGGCGAAATCACCTTGGGCGCGACGATCTTTGATCGTCGCGAGCACCGCAATCGAGCGACCAACATGGAAGTCGCCGCCAAGATTGAAGTCGCCCAAGTTCAAGAGCTAATCGTACAAGGGTTGCGCACCGCCATCCGCAGAGCGCATTAATCGCAGCGTTTTACGACGGCCTCGTCCCCCGAGCGAAATAAGGGGGCGTTACGGTTTCAAGTTGGCGTCGCGAACCGCCAATTCAAGCCGAACGACCGTCAGCTCTCCATCACGATAAAGCTCGACCGGCAGCTTTACGTTTAACGGCGAAAGACTGACGACGTTGACCAAGTGCGAATCGTCTTCGATCACTTGATTATTAAATCGAATAATCACGTCGCCGATCAA
>JBITAD010000038.1:0-4874 GCA_044439945.1 Blastopirellula sp. JB062 | reverse complement strand
GCTCGATATCGATTTCTTCAAAAAAATCAATGACCAGCATGGGCATTTGGTGGGCGACGCCGTCTTAAAGTCGATCGCAAAAACCTTGGTTCATACGACGCGCGACTCAGATTACGTCACGCGCTATGGGGGCGAAGAATTTGCGATCTTATTGCCTGAAACCGATTGCGAACGAGCCAAAGACGCCGCTCAGCGTATCATTAAGGCGATTCGCGATCAGCCGTTTCGCGATCAAAAGCTTGAGATCCCTTTAACGATTAGCGTCGGGGTCGCTCAAGTGGTTGACCTACAAGGACCGGAGGCGCTGATCGCCAAAGCCGACGAGGCGCTTTATGCCGCCAAGGCCGAAGGACGAGATCGTGGATGCTATTTTGATGGCGAACAAATTTTGTCAACCTTGTCAGAGCGGAGCGAACCGCCGCAACCAGCCCGCGAGTTTCATGACGTATGCGCCGACTTGCGAACGCGCTTGATGGATGCGACCCAATAATCGCGACCGTCCGTTCGTTGCGTTAGGTGGCTAGCGAAACTTCGTTGACTCCCCACTGGCGGCAGACGCGAAAGATCTCGGCTACATGATCGAAGCGGCATTCTTCGCCTGCAAAGATGCGAACGCTTTGGGCGCACCGCGCGGCCGAACAAAGCCGACGCAGGTGCGCATCGAGCAGGGCTTCGACCCCGTTGATAAAGATTTTCCCAGATGCCGATAACACGACGTCCAGCGGTTGTTGATTGCGAGATTCCGAAGTCATAGCAGGTGATAAAAAAGTAGGAAGGAGCCGTTTGCCTATCTAGCAGGACGGATTAGGGAGGCGAAAGGTTCGCAATATCTGGCCTTTTTCAGGCTGAGATACCGCTGAAACGCCGTCGCAATCGTTGCGGACCGTAAAATCTTACGGATTCGCCTCGGCATCTTCGCTTGGTTCAACTTGATCGGTCTCTGGATTGACCGGCGCGACGGGCGAACCGTTCGGCGGCTCAAATTGATTTTCTGGGGCGCCACGAGTTAATATCGCGACTCCTACCATGCTGAAATAGCCAAAAATCGCCGTCAAAACGATTAGTAGTGCGACTGCAGAGCGACTCATCGATAGACTCCTGCACAAGATGCAATAGTGGAAATCGACCGAAATGAACTTGTCGCCCCTTCAGGCTGTTATTATAGGGCATTCTCTCCCGTTGTTTAGCCGAAAGCATGGCGAAGTAGAGATAAACTTTTGGCAGTCGCAGTCAGCGGGTCTTCTCGTCCTTCAAACTCAAGCGCGACGTAGCCGCGGTAACTCTGTTGCCGCAACAACTTTGCGATCCGGGGATAATCGAGATCCAGCGTGTACCAAAGACCACCGCCAAAGTAGGTTTTTGCCTGGACATAAATCGTTTTCGGGGCCATTTGGGCGAGACGCTTGTACGGATCTTCTAGAAAATTGCCGGTATCTAAGGTGACTTGCAGCCAGGGGCTGTCGATTGCGTTCACAATGCGCAGCACCCCTTCAGGCGTTCGCCCAAGCCCCCAGTGATTCTCTAGGCCGAGCAAGACCCCGCATTTTTCAGCATCAGGCAGGCACTTTTCCAAGCTGTCGATGACCCACGCGAAACCATCTTCTTCGTCATAGCCCGGCAACGGATCTTCGATGCCGCGATGGGCCATGAGATCGTCGAAGTTTTTTCGCGTTCCCCAGGTGCCGGTGTTGACTCGCATCGTCGGAATGCCGAGTTCATAGGCCAAGCGAATGCAACGAATCGTATGGTCGATATTTTGTTTTCGTTTCGCTTGATCAGGAGACAAAAAGCCTTGATGGGTCGAAAAGCCGCATAGATCTATTCCATGAATGAGGGCGGTTCGTTTTAGCTTTTGCAGATAGGCGGGCGACTCGTCCGTCATTTGACGATGCAAGATTTCGACGGCGTCAAAACCCAACTCCGCCGAGAGGGTAATGCATTTTTCGACGTCGCGCAAATGATCGTGCCGGAACTGCCAATAGGAATAAGTTGATACGGCGATTCGGTTGACAATTTTCGCGGGGGCGGCGGCATCGAGCGGCGGCGACTCCGGCTCGACAGGCGGCGCCGCTTCAGCGAGAGGGGGAATCGCCGCGAGGGCGGCCGTTGCGGAAAGAAATTTACGTCTCGATTGATGCATGCGACGTCTCCGCGAGAAAGATGAAGGCGAAGCCTTATCGTAGTCGATGCGTTGTGAACCGCCTACGCTTTGTCGCGCTGCGCAGCGACAAGCGGTTCAGATTGGCCAAGCGGGCGAACGATACGGGCAGCAGCGATAAACTAGCTTTTCGCCCAGGTTTCAAGCATGTCGAACTGCTTGGCAAAGTCGTTTTCCGGGGTGCCAAGCGGCGACTTAAAGAAGCACGCAAGAGAAGTCAGCAAACCGGTTTCGCCGCGTCGATGCGCAAGCTCGGCAAATCGCGCCAGGTCGATCACTAGCGGCGCGGCTAGTAACGAGTCGGCGCCTTGCCAGGTGAACTGCATCACCATCTGCGTGCCGAGAAAGCCGCGAAAGTGGATATGATCCCAAGCGGTTTTCCAGTCTCCCATGCTGTCGATCTTCTCGATCGTGACCAGCGTTTGCGGGTGATAGCCGAAGATCTGACCGAGCAAGCGATCTTTGCTGGTCGCTTTCGTCTTTTTGTTTTCAGGGTCATCTAAGACGACGGCGTCCATGTTGCCAAAGAGGTTGTGCCCGACCCTACTCATCACTTCTAGATTGCGATGGGCGAACATCGGCGCCAGGGTGCTCTTCAGCAGCGTTTCGCCAGTTTTCCCGTCATGCCCCATGTGGCATGTTTTTTTCTGTTCGGCCAAATCGCAAAGCGGAGGAATCGCGGTACCGACCGACGGCGTGAAATTGACGTACGGATAGCCGAGTTCGAGAGCCGCCGCGCCGTACAAGCTGCTGGCCGGCAAATGGCAATCGCCGGTCTCTAGCAGCGGAGCGAACTCGTTCCAGGTATTCGGCAAATTGTCCACGTCGAAAGGGGGTTCTGTCGACGAGACGTTGATCACTATGACGTCGTCAAGTTCGTGTTGTTGGGCGAACGCGGAAATGTCGGTCTGAATCCGGTTGATCGCTTGCCGCGGGGTTTCGCTTTTCTCACGAAGTTCGTCTTTGGCCAGTTCGACAATTTTGGCGCCGACGTTCAACAGCGTGCCATCTTTGATGTTGGCGTCGATCGCGTCGAGGTCCTCTTTTACCGCCGCGACCAGGCGAGGATCCAACGCTCGGCTGACGTCGACTAACTGTTGGGCCGCTTCATAAAGGGTGACGTTACGTATCTCGTGCCCGCCGATGACCAGGTCATCCCAATTCTTTAAGCCCAACTCAGCAAACTGCGGCAATTCGCTGACCAAGCCGACGGTGTCGACCAAGCCCCGACGAAGCGCCGCCAAACCGACGATAGTCGTCGCCGCAACTCCGCCGCGAGCTCCAATTAGCCAAATACCGACTCGAGAACGTGCCATCGCGTCAATCGTCTTTCAAGATGGTTGGAAGGAAGGTTGTCTGGGCAACCGGCGTCTCGGTCGCACGGAAACGAGCGGGCAGGTTCCGCGTGCCGCCCAACGCCTAAGAAGATGACGAACGGTCGGGTGGGGTCTGTCTGGAAGAGACGCTCGCAAGTAATATTTAATTGTTGGCACGACTAATTCGGTTCGTCAAGGACGCGACGGCGTCGACTCGCCAGAAGTTGATGATCGGTTTGATTTTGCGACGTCGCATGAACCTTTGGGCCGACGGCGCGTCCTACGTTGCCGACAACTCCGTTACTTTCCCCAAACCGCGAATCACAGGCATGTTTCAGAACGTTCAAACGGCGGCGCCCGATTCAATTCTCGGTCTTAACGAGGCGTTTCGCAAAGATTCCAATCCAGACAAGATCAATCTCAGCGTGGGAGTTTTTAAAGATTCTCAAGGGCGGACGCCGGTGTTGGAGTGCGTCAAAGAGGCGGAACGGCGGCTTGTCAGCGAAGAAAAAACGAAATCGTACCTGCCGATCGATGGGCGTCCCGAATATTGCCGCTTGGTTCGCGAACTGATGTTTGGCGCCGATCACGAGATCGTCGCGTCTAACCGGGGAGTGACGGTGCAAACCCCCGGCGGTACCGGCGGCTTGCGCGTCGCCGCCGACTTTCTGGCGAAGAATTTTCCTGGGCGCAAGGTTTGGCTTAGTCAGCCGACTTGGCCCAATCATCCGAATATCTTCGCAGCCGCAGGAATCGAAACGGTCGGCTATCCCTATTTCGATAAAGGATCGAACGGGTTGGCGATCGACGAGATGTTGGCGGCCCTCGAGAAAATTCCAACCGGCGACGTCGTGGTATTGCACGGCTGTTGTCACAACCCAAGCGGCATCGATCCGACGCCTGAGCAATGGAAAGCGATCGCCCAAGTGATTCAAACGCGAGAACTGCTGCCGCTGGTCGACTTTGCCTATCAAGGTTTCGGCGATGGGCTATGCGAAGACGCGGCCGGTTTGGCGGCGCTGAGTCAGGCGAGTCCAGAACTGCTTGTTTGCAGCTCTTTCAGTAAAAACTTTGGACTCTACAGCGAGCGAATCGGCGCGTTAACCACGATTGCCGCCGATGCCGACGCCGCCCAAGCGGTGTTGAGCCAGTTGAAAAACGTCGTCCGCTCAAACTACTCCAATCCGCCGACCCACGGCGGCGCAATCGTCGAAACGGTCTTAGCCGACTCGCAATTACGAAGTCAGTGGGAAGCCGAATTGTCGGCGATGCGCGATCGCATCAATGGAATTCGGACGCTGTTCGTCGACACGATGAAGCAAGTCGGCGTGAACCGCGATTTTTCGTTGATCGCCGACCAAAAAGGGATGTTCTCCTTTTCGGGTTTGACTCCGGTGCAA
>JBITAD010000037.1:0-4877 GCA_044439945.1 Blastopirellula sp. JB062 | reverse complement strand
GCGCGAATGTCGCTTTGCGGCGAATAGATGGTGACGTCGGCGTCGGCGCCGACGCCAAGATGTCCTTTTTGGGCGAGCCCTAAAATTCGCGCAGGCGCCGCTCTTGTGATGATGGCGATCTCTTGCAACGAATACTCGCGATCGAGTTCAAGCAACGAGGTGCGCCCGGCTAGATCGGCATGCATGCGGCCGATCGCCTCGCGGCGGAAATCGGCGTCCATCAGTAAGTGGATGATCTCGGGGTAGCGATAAATCGCGCCGCCGTTGGGATGATCGCTGCTCATGCAAACTTGCCAAGGATCTTCGATCCGCAGGTACCATTCGAGCGCAATCGCCCATTGAATCGCATGAACCAGCGCTTTTTGCGGTTGAAACTCCATGGGAATTACGCCGCAACTGCTTTCTTGTTCGCAATCGGCGGCAAACCAGCGGTTGCCGGTCATCTCGGCCAGATGCTGGGCGAAGGGCGCATCGCCTGTCATGCCGAGCGTACGGCCCGGATTCACATGCCCGACGTCGACGGTGACGTTGGAATGCGCGTTAACGTAGTCGATCAAAGCAGGCGCCGCCGAGGCGAAACTGCCGGAATCGTTTTCGTCGCCTCCATAACTATGAAACTGCACATGGGCGAAGTGTCCGCGCGCCCCCTCAAGCGCTTCCATCGTGTGCAACGCAGTTCGATAGTTGCCTGGCACGCCTAAGTTGTTGCAGTGAATATGCAACGCATGCGGCAGTTTCAGCCGGTCAGCCGCCGCAGCAAGTTCGCGGACGACTTGTCGCGGAGTAACCCCGAAATGCGGAACCGGTTCGTCCAGTTGCTGCAGCGTTTTGCGGCTGATTTGCTTCCAATTTTCGACCCCGCCTGGGTTGACGATCTTCATGGCGTACGCCTTGGCGGCGTGCAGGGCCCAGCCGAGATAGGCGTCAAGTTCGCGGCGTCGTCCGTTGCGCAGATGATCGAGCACGAAGTGGTTGTTGCCGAATAATAAGTAAAAGCCTTTATCGATGAGCGGCGTATCGGCAAGCTCTTCATGGGCATGCCGGGCATGCAGGCCGGGAATGGCGGCGTCCATCGCCGTCGTATAGCCGAGCCCCGCAAACATGTAGCCTGTGCCAAAGGTGCTGGGCACAAGGCCGCCGGTCGCCGAACGCGTGCGAGCGGTTCGCGCGATGCGATGTTCGCGCCGATACTCGGGGGTCATTTTTCGCCCGGCGTTGACCTTGGGGCCGGCGATATGGCAATGCAGATCAACCCCGCCCGGCATGACGACGTAGCCGCGTGCGTCGATGCGGCGGCTGATCTCGGGGTTCGGTTCCGTAGGCTGTGCGGAAATTTTGCCGTCGCGCAGCCAGAGCGTTTGAGTTTTGCCGTCGACATCGTTGATCGGATCGTGCAGCGTTCCGTTTTCAATAACGACGTACGACACGTTAACGACCTCATAGCGAAAGGCGAGTTACTCGTTCAACGCTTCGATCAACGTCTCGGCATAGGCGCCTACTTCGTCGATCACTTGGTCTTGCGGCTTTTCGCCGATTTCGGACATACGGCGGACGATCGCCGAACCGACGATGACCCCGTCGGCTACCTTTTTTAGCGTGCGGACATGTTCGGGACGGCTAATTCCGAAACCGATGCAGATTGGCACTTTCGTTTGATTGCGGAGCCATGCGACGTTGTCGAGCAAATCGGCCGGCAGCGCAGTCCGTTCGCCCGTAATTCCGGCGACCGAGACGTAATAAATAAAACCGGTCGAAGTTTCGGCAATGCGCAGCGCACGCTCGCGCGAGGTGGTCGGAGTCACCAATTGAATCAGGCTGAAATCTTCCCTCTGGCATAGTTTGGCGAAATCGGCCGATTCTTCAACTAGCAAATCGGGAACGATGGCTCCGGCGACGCCTGCCGCTTTCGCACGGCGAACGTATTCTTCCGGCCCATGGCGCAAAATAATCGCATAGCTGACCATGGTGACCAGCGGCGCCGTCATTTGCGGCGTCGTTTGGTTGGCCATATCCAGGATCTGGCTAAGCTTGATTTTTCGATCCAGCGCGCGGGTATAAGACGCTTGAATCACTGGCCCGTCCGCAATCGGGTCGCTGTAAGGAATGCCGAGTTCGCAGATCGAGCCTCCGCGTGACGAAAGTTCTTTCAAGACGGCCGCGGTCGCGTCGAGCGAAGGATCGCCGGCGGTGACAAAGGGGATGAACGCCTTGCGGTTCGCATCGCGAAGTTCGGCGAATACCTGATCAATAGAGGACATGCGTACGAAAGTCTTTCGGGGCCGACTGGCGGTTGGATTTAGGCTTACTGCCGTTCTTCTTTAAGGCGTGCGATCTCGGCGGCGTCTTTGTCTCCGCGACCAGAGAGGCAAACCGCGACGATTTGATCGGGCGATTTCTCGGCGGCGACTTTCATGCCGGCGGCGATTGCGTGCGACGACTCAAGGGCCGGAAGGATGCCTTCGCAACTGGCCAGCGCGTCAAAGGCGGCCATCGCCTCATGGTCTTTACAGTTGGTATAGCGAACGCGGCCGGTCGCTTTCCAGTAACTATGCTCGGGACCGACGCCGGGGTAATCAAGTCCGGCCGAGACCGAATGGACGTCGCAAGTCTGCCCATCTTCGTCTTGCATCACATAGCTGTAGCTGCCATGCAAAACGCCGGGGCTGCCGAACGACAGCGGCGATGCGTGATCGCCCGCGTCGTCGCTGCGTCCGCCTGCTTCGACGCCGACTAACTCGACCCCGTAATCTTCGATAAACGGATAGAACATGCCTGCGGCGTTGCTCCCTCCGCCGACGCAGGCTACCACGGCGTCGGGCAAGCGACCGAACCGGGCGAGCGACTGCACGCGCGCTTCGGTTCCGATGACCGCCTGAAAGTCGCGAACAATTTGCGGAAAGGGGTGCGGCCCAACGACGCTGCCCAAGATGTAGTGCGTCGTTTCGACCGACGACATCCAGTCGCGCATCGCTTCGTTAATCGCATCGCGTAAGGTGCGCGAGCCGGTCGTCACCGGGCGAACTTCGGCGCCTAATAACTTCATGCTAAAGACGTTGGGCGCTTGTCGGCGGATGTCTTCTTCGCCCATATAAATGACGCAGGGAATGCCGAAGTGGGCGCACGCCGTCGCAGTGGCGACCCCGTGTTGCCCCGCTCCCGTTTCGGCGATGACGCGTTTTTTGCCCATCCGCAGCGTAAGCAAAGCCTGACCGAGCGTGTTATTGATTTTGTGAGCGCCGGTATGATTGACGTCTTCGCGTTTGAGCCAGATCTGGGCGCCGCCGCATTTTTCGCTCAGTCGTTTCGCATGATAAAACGGCGAAGGACGACCGACAAAGTCTTGCAGCAACTGCTCTAGCTCAGACTGAAACGTGGAATCCGCTTTCGCTTTCGCGTATTCGATCGTCAGTTCGTCTAACGCTTGCGTCAACGTCTCGGGCACGTATCGACCGCCAAAGGGGCCATAGCGTCCGGTTGCGTCCGGAACGTTCGCTGCGGCGGGACCGAGATCTTCGCTAGCTGGGTTCATTCGCTATTTGCGGGGGTAGAGCTATATGGAAGGCATGCTTGTTATAGACGCCGTCACCGACTAAAGGTTCGAGTATCAATTGAAGCCTTGGGGGGGTCAAGTAGTGACGCTCGTCGCCATCTGACGTTTCGCGGCGAATCGCGCTACAATAGTAGGCGTTTCCGACCTACTTTTCCCTTTCCTACCGCAAATGCCGGAACTCCCTGAAGTCGAAACGATGCGCCGCGGGATACTCGCGATTGTCGGCGCTAAAGTGGCCGATGTCGCGAAACTGCCTTGTCAGCGGCGGCCGATCACGCTTTCGCCGGGGATAGCCCACTTCCGCCGCCGTACCCGAGGTCGCACGGTCAAAGCGATTGATCGACTCGGTAAGCGCGTGGTCATCGTCTTAGAGGGGGAAGACCGCATCGTGATCGAGCCGCGGATGACCGGCCTGGTATTGGTCGCCGATCCCCCCACGCGCGAACATCTGCGGTGGGAAATGTCGCTGACCCAGTGCGAGACCGAAAAAATTTGGTTCTGGGATCGTCGCGGGCTCGGATCGGTACGGCTTTTTTCAGGGCCAGAATTTACGGAGAAATTTATTACCAGCGGCAAGATTGGCCCTGACGCCTTAGATATTTCATGGCAAACGCTGCGCGATCGATTGGCGAAAAGTCGTCGGGCGATCAAAGTGGCGCTGCTCGATCAAAAAGGGGTCTGCGGAGTCGGCAATCTGTATGCCGCCGAACTGTTGCACATGGCCCAAATACATCCAGAGATTCCTTGCGATTTGCTTTCGACGGCCGCTTGGAAACGGATGCATGCGGCCATGGTCGACGTGTTGGAAGAAGCGATTCGCTACGAAGGCTCGACCCTGGGCGACGGCACGTATCGCAACGCGCTTAATCAAGACGGCGGTTTTCAGAATTGTCACCGCGTCTACGCCCGCGAAGGCGAAGTCTGTCGAACTTGCGGCAAAGAGCATGTCGTAAGAATCGTTCAAGCGCAACGCGCGACGTTTTATTGCCCTCGCTGCCAAAAAACAAAACCAAGTCGACAAAAAAAGCCCGCCTAACGCTTAGGCGGGCTTTGATTCGGAGTTCGTAACAGGGCGTCGCTTATTGTCGCGCGGCGACCCGACCTTGTTCTAGCAATTTGACGTAGTCCGATGTGACGTTGATCACTTCGTCGAAGTAGAAGTCTTTCTTTACGACTTCTTCCGGGTTGTCGGTGTCTTCTTCAAACTGCTCTTGCTCCGTCTTTTCTTTGTCGAGTTCTTCTCGCTCGGCAAGATACTCGGCTTCGTTCAGGTTGACCGCTTTGCGGTTTTTCTGAACGACGTAACGTTCGATGTTCTTGGCGACCT
>JBITAD010000036.1:0-4888 GCA_044439945.1 Blastopirellula sp. JB062 | reverse complement strand
TACCTGCAGGTGACCGAAGACCACTTCAAATGCGGGGCAGCAAGCCCCCGCGACAATTCGCACCGCGCAGCAAAAAACGCCGCAACCTATTACAGGCAACGGCGTTGTGCGAAAACTTGCGACGCCACGCAAAGTAGCGCACAAATATTTAGTACCCCCTAGGGGAGTCGAACCCCTGTTTTCGGACTGAGAATCCGACGTCCTGGGCCACTAGACGAAGGGGGCTTATTTCTCAGATTTTGAGCGTTTCGCATCGGGCAGGGACATGACGAATTGGGTCATGCTCCTAGGCTCGCAGGTCCGACTTGGCAGTCGGTTGCACAGCATGCGGCCAGCGCTCTCCTAACTTATCGTCATCCGAAGGAAGCTGGCGATAGTCTGCCGGCTGAAGATCGGGTTAACGAAGGTTTCATGATTTTAATGCCGTGCCCATCGGCGTCAACCGGCCGACAGGCGTTATCAATTCGCCAATTGCCGCAGTCTACCGGACGAGACTTTGGCGACGCCCACCGGCGCGGTCATTGGCGCTGGCTAGGCGATGACGTCTTCGACCACATGACCATGCACGTCGGTCAGGCGGAAGTCTCGGCCTGCGTATCGGTAGGTCAGTTTCTCATGGTCAAAGCCCATCAAACGCATGATCGTGGCGTGCAAATCATGCACGTGGACTTTGTCTTCGACGGCGGCGAAACCGAACTCGTCGGTCGCCCCGTGGGCGTAGCCTCCTTTGACCCCGCCGCCGGCCATCCAAACCGTAAAGCCGTAATGGTTATGGTCGCGGCCGTTAATTTTGCCTTGGTTCGAGCCTTTTTTAGGCATCTCGACGGTCGGCGTGCGGCCGAATTCGCCACCGCAAATCACCAACGTCTCTTCGAGCAAGCCGCTCTGTTTCAAATCCTTCAGCAACGCGCCAATCGCTTGATCGCACTGCTTGGCCAAGCGGCGATGGTTCACCTCAAGATCGTCGTGGCTGTCCCACGGCTGCCCTTTGCCGTGCCAAACCTGAACGCAGCGAACGCCGCGTTCGACCAAACGGCGGGCAATCAACAGTTGGCGCGCTTGGGTTCCCTCGCCGTACATCTCTAACACATGCTTCGGCTCGCGCGAAACGTCGAACGCGTCGGCCGCTTCGCGCTGCATGCGAAAAGCGAGTTCAAACGATTGAATTCTTGATTCAAGCTGGGCGTCGTCGCCGCGCGCCGCTTGATGCTCGGCATTCAACTGACGCAACAGTTCAAGCTGACGGACTTGGGCATGATGGTCGATCCGCTGATTGCGAACGTTGGCGATCAGCTTTTCGAGGTCGGTGTTTTTCGTGTCGACGTAGGTGCCTTGAAAAACGCCGGGCAAAAATCCGGATTGCCAATTTTGCGATTCCTGAATCGGATAGCCGCCAGGACACATCGAGATGAACGAAGGAAGATTTTGATTTTCGGTTCCTAAACCATAGACGAGCCAAGACCCCAAGCTGGGACGCGGCAGCCGGGCTTCGCCGCAATTCATTAGCAGCAACGACGGCTCGTGGTTCGGCACGTTGGCGTGCATCGAACGGATAAAGGCGATATCGTCGACGCACTCGGCGACATGCGGAAAAATATCGCTCACTTCCAGGCCGCTTTCGCCATACTTTTTAAACTTGTACGGCGACGGCAGAGCGACCCCGGTCGGACGCTCGGTTCGCAGTTTGACGGGGATCTCCTTGCCGGCGTATTCGGCCAACTTCGGTTTAGGATCGAAGGTATCAATGTGCGAAGGACCGCCGTTCAGAAAAATATGAATCACATGCTTCGCTTTGGCCGGAAAGTGAGACGGTTTCGGCAGCAAGGGGTTGGCCGGCGCGGCGGCGGTTTCGTCTAGCATCGCCCCAAACGCGAGCGATCCGAGCCCCATGCCGGTCATCGACAGCATGCGGCGGCGGTTCACGACGTTGCGACTGGGCGAGTTAATCCAGTGGTCCATAGCTTCCTCAACGATCGCTCCCAACCGCGAGGCCGGGGCTTAAATGATCGGTTAATCGACAAAATGAAATTCGTTCGAGACCAGCAGTACCTGGGCAAGTTGCGTCCAGACGTCGACCGGCCGTTGCGTATTGAAGTCGGAAGCGGAGTTCCATGATTGAATGGTATCGCCGCGTATCAACAAGTTGACGGTCCACTCGAAACTGTCATGGCCGATCGTCTCGCCCGACTCGGTCACAAAGTCGATCACGTCGCCTTCTTTGACTTCGACCTGGGCGACGTTGGTGTCGGCGGCGCCATGCTTCGCTTTCCAGTTGCCGACCACGCCGCCGGGGCCGATGATCGACGCAAACACGCCGTCGCCGTTTTCCGACTTGTGACGCAAGCGACCTTCGATCACGACGATTCCGCCGGTGGGCGCCGTCCAACGGCGAATCGCGGCGAACTTTAAGCTGCCCGGGTGCCCGCCGGAAGCGTGCAAGCTCGACCAGCCGGCCACGTCGTTGGGCAGTTGGGCGTCGGCTTGCCAAGTTTTTCCATCGGCCGAGACGGTCGAGAAAGGCGTAAAGTCGGCGACCTTGCCGGCTTCGCCGTCGCGACCTCCATAGCCGTACGACCAAGGGGTCGCCGGCGCCGGCTCGCTGGGTGCGGCGTTGATAAATTGTAGCGCCAAATCAAGTTCGCCCTGGCTCGGATCGCGCGCCAAGGTGCGTTGATAAAGTTGAGCGATTCGTTGCCGTGGTTCGCTTAAGTCCGCCGTATCGTGCGCCAATTTGGCGGCTTGATCCAGCACGAACGCGCTGTTGAGCATGAAGAGCGCTTGCTGCGGCACGGTCGTCTCAGGCCGCACCGGGCAATGCGAATCAGGACCGGCGAAATCGAACGTACGGAACATGCCGGGCAAATTTTGGCGATCAATCTGGCCATAAATCGTACGACGCGGCGGCGAAGGATTTGCGGTGATATCGACCGCCGGACCGCCTAACGTGCGATCAAGCGCCCCGGTTGCGACCAGCAAGCTGTCGCGCGACGCTTCAAAACCGAGCCGACGCCGATTCATCCGCCAGAGATAAATGTTGGTCGGATCGATCGCACGGCAGTCAGCGCGATCGGCGCTTGCCTGTTGATAGGTCGCCGTCAGCACCAAGCGGCGAATCAGTCGCTTGATCGACCAGCCGTCATCCATAAATTCGACCGCCAGGTCATCTAACAACCGCGGATGGCTCGGCCTTTCGCCTTGGGCGCCAAAGTCGCTAGGAGTGGTGACCAAACCTTCGCCGAACAAATGCCCCCAAACCCGATTTACGAAGACGCGCGCCGTCAGCGGGTTGTCGCGCGACGTAATCGCTTGCGCCAACTGCAAGCGGCCGCTGCCGTCGGTCAACGGGAGCGGATTCTCCGGTTCGGTCAATACCGAAATAAACTGCCGCTTGGCGACTTCGCCCCGGTTGCCGGCTTGGCCGCGTTTGAAAATGCGAACGTCATGCGGTTTTTCGTCTTGCAAGATCGGCGGCATTCCTTCAGGGGTCTCTTCTTTCGTGCTGCCGAGCACGCCGTACATGCTGTAATAATCGGCTTGGCTGATCGGATCGAACTTATGGTCGTGACACCGAGCGCACGCGACGGTCAAGCCTAAAAAGCCGCGCGAGACGACGTCGATTCGATCGTCGAGAATGTCATGGCGGTTGTTCAAAAAACGACGCCCCAACGTCAGATAGCCTAGCGCTTCTAAATGGCGTTGCCCTTCCGGCAAGCGATCAGCCGCCAACTGCTGGGCGACGAACTGATCAAACGGCAGATCAGCGTTGAACGACGAGACGACCCAATCACGATACTTGTAGGCGCCGGGATAGGCGCGATCTTCTTGAAAAACGTATCCCTTGGTATCGGCGTAGCGAGCCACGTCGAGCCAATGCCGCGCCCAACGTTCGCCGAAATGGGGCGAAGCCAACAGTTGATCGACCAACCGCTCGGTCGCATCGGACGTTTGGTCGACGACGAACGCTTCAATCTGCTCTTTGGTCGGCGGCAAGCCGATCAAATCAAAATAAAGACGCCGCACGAGCGTTCGCTTTTCCGTCGGCGGAGAAGGGGAGAGGCCTTTTTCTTCTAGCTTGGCCAAAATGAAACGATCGACCCGACTTTGGGGCCAGTCGGCTTGCTTCACCCCCGGCGGTTCATGCCGTCGCGGATCATGAAACGACCAAAAGTCGCGCGGGTCCTTCTCGACGTAAACGATCGGATCGCCGCCGCGCGGATCGGCCATGCCTTCGGCGACCCATTTTTCAAAAATTGCGATCTCTTCGTCGGCCAACTTTCCCTTGGGAGGCATCTGATACGAAAATTCGTCGTATCGCACCGCCTGAATCAACAAGCTGTCGTCGAGGTTGCCCGGTTCGACTGCGGCGCCGCTGTCGCCGCCGGCCAAGATGCTGGCACGATTGTCAAGGATCAAACCCCCTTCCAAATTGTGCGAGTCGGCCGAGTGACATTCGCTGCAATGCTTTTTGAGCAAGGGAGCGACCTTCGATTCAAAAAAATGAATCTGCGCTTCCGAAAACTTCGCCTCTTCCGCCTGTACGACAAGCGACACAAAGCAAGGCAAAACAAGCGGCATCCATAGCCAAGCGCGGCACATGGGCGACGTATCCTAAAGGCGGGAGCGTGGCAGGTAGGCAGGGAGCAGCTATGCGGCAGGAGCGGCGAAGCTTACTGCTATATAGGGTACGCAATTACCGCACATTCAGCAACAAGATTCCGCAATCGCGCACACATGCGCAAAGTTACCAGGGCTCTCCTTAGATCCTTTTCGCCGCCCCTCCGATTGCCAATCAATGCGCCTACCAAAATCGATTTATTTTTCGATCGGATCGGCGCTAGTCTTCGAACGTCACGACCTCGACCCAGCTAGGCGTTTTGCCAGTCTTATA
>JBITAD010000035.1:0-4900 GCA_044439945.1 Blastopirellula sp. JB062 | reverse complement strand
CGGGAGATCGCAAAAAAGGTCTGAAAGATCGCACGTCGCATGCGATGCTGTACGTCAAGGGGCGCGTGCCGATGCACCTGCGGACGAACATTTATGATCGGATCGAGGGCGACGAACTGGTCGAAGCGGTCGCCGATCGGTCGCCCAGCTTGCTGATGACCAAAGAGGAAGGAAAGCCGTGGCTCGAACTTCCCTGTTTCGTATCAGATAGCGACATCGGCTATGTCGAAGAGTCGTTGCTGAAGTTTATCAACTTAAAGTCTCCTCGCGTTCCGACTCCGCCCCATCTGGCGCAGTTGCATATACCGGACGTCGAACAGACCGAGATGTTTCTTTGGACGAAAGATGGGGTGCTTCGTCTCGCTTCGGAAAATATTCCGCCGACGACGGTGATGCGTCAACGCGCTTACTTGATCGCGGAAGCGCGAATGCGCGACGAACGTTTTCAGCGCAAGTTCGCCCAGACGATCACGCCGATCGCCGCTGAAGAGTCGACCCCGCGCATTCGCGAATTGGCCGAAAGCTGGACGGTCGAAGCCGAGCCCGGTTGGGAGACGATTTGCGCGATTACCGACCGCCTGCGACAAGATTACGAACATGATCCGTCGGCCGCGCAAGCGGATGAAACGGCCGATCCGTTCGAGACGTTTTTGTTTAAGGAGAAAAAGGGCGCCGACTATATGTTCGCCGCTTCGGCGGCCTTAATGCTTCGCGAGTTGGGGTATCAAGTTCGGATCGTCAGCGGTTTTTACGCTTCGCCCGAGAAATATGATTCTAACAGCGAGCAAACGCCCATTTACGTTGACGACGCCCACTTTTGGGTCGAAGTATCGGACGGCGCCAATTGGCATACGGTCGAACCGACCCCCGGCTACGAAACGCTGGCCCCGCCGAAAGACCTGAAGACGCGCCTGGCCGAATTCGTATGGCTGATCGCCACGGCGCTTTGGTATCGCAAATGGACGCTAGTCGCGATCGCATTGATCGGCTTGACGATCTGGCTGTTACGCAGCGCGATTTTGGACCTGGTCGCGCAGTTGGCCAATCGTTGGGCGGTCCCCCGAGATACGCGCCGCCGCGTGTTGCGCACGCTGCAGGTGATCGCGCTACGCGAACGCTTTTCTCGCGATCGCCGTCCGCCGGGCGCGACGATTCACGCGTGGCTGTCGCGCAAATCGATCGTCGCTCAAGAAGAAGCCTTATTGCTGCAATCGATTACGCTTTGCGGCTGGGCTTTGTACGGCGGGCCTTCGGCTTGCCCAATCCCTTCGACGCAAATCGAAACGCTTCGTCATTTCACGTTGGAACTCAGTCGCCGACCTTCATCGAGCCGCTAACCATCCTTTAGTAAGAAAACAGAATGAGCACCCATTCCGTCGCTACGCCCAACCAGACCGACGCAAACCCTGGCTCCGCCTGCGAATTTCAACCGGTGATCGATAACCTGCGTCAGACCTTAAACTCGACGCTGAAAGGGAAGAACGATGTCGTCGAGATGGTGATCGCTTGCCTGCTGGCGCGGGGGCATCTGCTGTTGGAAGATTTGCCGGGGCTGGGCAAAACGACTCTGGCCAAAGCGCTGGCGACCTCGGTCGGGGGGCGATTCGCCCGGGTTCAATGCACGCCTGACTTGCTGCCGACCGACGTGACCGGCTTTAGCATCTTTAACCAAAAGACGCGCGAGTTCGAGTTTGTCGAAGGGCCGGTGTTTTCTGAAGTGTTATTAGCGGACGAGATCAATCGGGCCACTCCTCGCACGCAAAGCTCGCTGTTTGAAGCGATGGCCGAGCGTCAGGTTACGATCGACAAAGTCACGCATCGCTTGACTGATTCGTTTTTCGTCATCGCCACGCAAAACCCGATCGACAGTCATGGCGCCTATCCGCTGCCCGAAGCGCAGCTAGACCGTTTCGCCATGAAGTTGACGGTCGGCTACCCAGACCGCGACAGCGAATTGGAGATGCTCTCTGAGAACATCGGCGGCGATCGTCGCCAACGTACGGCGCCGGAATCGATATTGAATCCGCATTCTCTGCAACATCTGCAGAACCATGTGGCGTCGGTTCACTTTGAAGAAAACGTCTTGCGATACCTGATTGACTTGGGCGCCGCAACTCGGAATCACCGTGACGTCTCGTTAGGGCTGAGCCCGCGCGGCCTGCTAACCTGGCAGCGCGTCGCCCAAGCCCGCGCGCATTTGCATGGCCGCGATTTCGTCACGCCGGACGACATTCAAGAGGTGGCGTTCCCCGTGTTGCAAGTTCGGCTTTCCGGAGATTTTGAAGATCCGCGTCCGATCATCGAGACGATTCTTAACGACGTTCAAGTTCCGGTCGCGTAGCTCAAGACGAGAATCAATTATGCATTGCAGGCGAACCCTTTTCGCATTGTTCTTTTTTTGCTTCGGAACGCTGCTGACGCTCGGCTGCGTTTCGCCTTCGGACGAACATGCCGAGCATCAAGACCCGCCGCATCGCCCGGCCAGCTTTGTCGATGCGGTCGCGCGTTTGCAAGCGATTAGCGACGGCGAAGCCGAGGGGCAAACGGTCGTCGCGCTGCATCCAAGCGGCGACGTGCAACGCGAAACGGTCGACTTGCTGCTATGGTTGCCCGAACTGTCGGCTGACTCAGATCTGTCGCGCGAAGATTGGGAGAAATGCTATCAAGCGACCGAATCGATTCGGGCTCAAGCGGCAAGCTGGAAAGCGAGCAACGGAACAAGCGATTCGCCAGACGCGTTAAATCTTGACGCCGAACTGAAAAGCGTGCTGCCCGAATTGCAGCGCTGCGCCAAATTGATTCGCGAGCAGCAGCTTGCCATTGAAGGGCCTGACGCGTCTGAAACGCCGCATACCGAAGGAGAAGACTCGATATGATCGAAGCGATGTTTTGGGGAGCGGCGTTACGCTTTTGTCAGTCAGCCGCCGCGGCGATTCCGACGATCATGATCGGCATTATCGTGGCCGCAATTTTTCGCGTTTGGCTTGGCGCGGCAGGCACGCGCAAGCTTTTTGGCGAATCGGGGTTCAAGTCTTTGCTGTACGCATGGGCGATCGGCATGATGTTGCCTGTTTGCTCGCTGGGCGTCATTCCGGTCGCCATGGAGTTGCGTCGCGCCAAGCTTTCGGGCGGCACGATTCTGGCCTTCGCTTTGACGGCGCCGTTGTTTAACCCGATCTCGGTTTTATACGGGCTGACTCTGTCGAACCCGATCGTGATCATCACGTTTTCGTTTTGTTCGTTGGTGATCGTGACCGGTTGCGGCTTGCTGTGGGATCGCTTTTTTCGGAGCGACGCCGGAGAAATTATCGACGATTCGCCCGCCGCTCCCGTAGGGTGGCGACGTTTGCTGGCTACCACGCTGTTCGGTTTGCGCGAAATGACGGGCCCGTCGATGGGCTATGTGGTCGTCGGCCTGCTAGGCGTAGCGGCGCTTAGCGTGGCGCTGCCGTACGCCAGCTTGCAGCAGGCGGCCGAACATGACGACCCGCGGGCGATTTTGTTTATGACGGCGATCGCGATCCCGGCCTATGCCACGCCGATGGTGGCGATGGTGCAATTGGCTTCGATGTTCTCGCACGGCAACTCGGTCGGCGCCGCATTTTCGTTACTGGCGTTGGGCGCCGGCGCCAACGTCGGTTTGATCGGTTGGATGACGCGCGCCTACGGGGCCGGCAAAACGGCGGCTTGGTTCGGCATATTAATTTTCATCGTCGTCGGGCTGTCGTACGCAGTTGACGGGCCGCTTTACCCGCATGGGGTCGAGCCGGCCGGTCATACGCACGCGTTCGACATCTACTGCGCGCCTTTTACGGCCAACACGACCGATCCGATGTCGTCGGCCTGGCTTGAACTGTCGAAAAAATTGGCGCCGCACGATCGGGTAGGGGTCGGCATTTTCGCCTTTTTAATGGCGTGGGCCGTGGCGCTCCGCTTCGCCGATCCGAATCGCCGTCTCGAAAAATGGATCGAAGCTGCCCCAGCGACGCCTCAAAAGTTTGATCGAGTCATTCCCGGTTCGGTGTTGGGGGTCATCTCGCTGGTCGGCTTGGTCATTTTGAGCGTCTCCGGCTGCTATCTCTATTACCCGCCTCCGCAAGAGATCTTTGAAGAGATGCGGGCGATCAACGCCGAGGTGATCTATGGAGCTCGCACCGGGCGCTGGGACGTCGCCGAACATTGGATCCCCATTTACGACGACTGGAGCCGCAAGTTGGAAGTGAGTCAATTTCTCCGCAGCGGAGAAGTCGAACCCTATCATCAATTCAAAGGCCAAGTCTTCCGCGAATATCTCGAACGGCTCGAACATGCCGTCGAAGATCAAGAGAAAGAAGAAGCCAAAGAGCTGGCGATGAAAGTCGGCGGCGCCTACACCCGTCTAAGAAAGTCGTATCTTGGCGACGCACCGCCTAAGTAAACGATCCGTTCATTCAAACGCCAAGCGATCAAACGCCCCCGTCCGACAACATGCCGTACGGGGGCTGTTTTCATCGGTTACGCAACGGTCAGTTCGGGGGCGGCCGGAAAGTCGATCTCGGTGCCGGCGACATGGTTGAAGTAATTGGTAAACAAGTTCAGCGCCACATTGGCCACGATTTCAGCGATTTGGCCGTCGTCGTAACCTGCTTGCCGCACTGCTAAAACCGCATCGTCGCTAACCCAGCCCCGCTCGTTGACGATCGTTTGGGCGAACTGAAGCGCGGCTTGCTCTTGTTCGTCTGAAGAACGGCCGCGACGTGCGTCGAGCGTATCGTCAGCGCTCAAACCGGCGCCTTTTCCGAGCAGCGTATGAGCCGCCAGGCAATAGTCGCAATGGTTCGTCTCGCCGACGACCAACGCAATTTTTTCACGCAGCCGAGCCGGCAAACGTCCCGACGAAAGCGACTGACTGAAACCCAAG
>JBITAD010000034.1:0-4911 GCA_044439945.1 Blastopirellula sp. JB062 | reverse complement strand
CTACGAAACGAAATAGCGCCGACTAGCGACTGGATAATCGGCGGGTGATCTTTCCCAGTGCGCGAACCTGTCGGTCGGTCTCCTCTTTTTTCTCTTCCAACGTCGCCGCGACCGTTTTGCGGTCTACCGCGGTGTACTGCGCGCGTATCATGCTAGGCAGGAATAATTTTTCTCATTTTTTTGTAACCCCGACCAGTTAAGCGGTAAATGCCCTACGTAAGGAAGGAATAGTGATGCCGAAATTGAACGCAACCGAGCAGTTCATCCAATTGCTGACTGATCATCAGAATCGGCTTTATGGCTATATCTATTCCCTAATTGGCGATAGAAACCGAACGGCGGACGTCTTGCAGGAAACCAATTTGGTGCTGTGGCGAAAGCTCGACGAGTTCAACCCGAATCAAGCGTTTCTTCCGTGGGCTTTCTCGATCGCACGCTTTCAAGTATTGGCCAACGTCAGAGATCGCAAGCGAGACCGGATGTTGCTCGATACGGAACTGGTCGAAACGTTAAGTTCTGAGGCCGAATCGATGGCCGAGCAGTTCGACACGACGCGAGAAGCGTTGCATCGCTGCATGCAAACCTTGAGTTCTCGCAATCGCGAATTAATCGAACGTCGTTACTTTCGCGCGATGCCGCTGACGCAAATCGCGGAAGCGATTAGCAGTTCTCCCGGCGCAATCAAAGTCGCCCTGCTCCGAGTTCGGAAGCAATTGGCCGCCTGCATCCATCAAAGACTGGCGGTGGAGAAATAACGAAATGGACGACAAGCTATCGCAACTTGAATCGCTGTTAATCGAGTGGGAAGCAGGCGAAATCAACGACGCCGGCATCGCACGACTGCGTGAACTGTTAAAAGAAGACGCGGAAGCGCGGTCTTATTTTTTGCAGTGGCAAGCATTGACCGCGGCGCTCGATCTGGAGTCGCACGTCTCATCGCTGCCAGAGATCGATCCGCTGCGCGATGCGCAACCGACTTGGCCGAAGCGGGCGCCCGCTTCAGTCTCACGAACGGGATTATCGCTCGCGCTGGCTTTGTCGCTGCTATTGGCGGCCGTGCTGAGTTGGGCTGCTTTTCGCATGGGAGATGGGGCGCCGAACGGCGACGAACGTTTGGCAGCGAGCGGGACGGCTGCGCCGCTTGCCGCCGAACTTGAAAAAACGTCGTACGGCGTCGCCATACTAACGCGTCTGGTCGACGCTGAATGGGCGCAAGATCAGCGGCCGCGTAATATCGGCGAAGCTTTATCGCCCGGCGATTTTCGCTTGAAAAGCGGACTTGCCCAGATCGAATTTTTTTGCGGAGCGACGATCGTGGTCGAAGGTCCGGCCGATCTTGACCTGCAATCTTCGATACAGGCGATTGTTCGTCAAGGCAAGATACGCGCGTTGGTTCCGCCGGCCGCTCGCGGATTTTCGCTCGAAGCGGAACGCTTGACGATCGTCGACCTTGGGACGGAATTTGGGATGTCGGTCTCGCCTGATTCGGTCAACGTTCAAGTGTTTGACGGCGAAATTGAGGTTCGTCCTGATTCGCAACCGATGCGACGCGTCGTCGGCGGTCAGTCGATGATTATCGCCGACTCGGGCGACATGCGGCAGGCCGAACTTCAACCCGAACAATTTGTCGACCTTGCCGAGTTGGAATCGCGGGCGGAGCGGCAAAGTTCCGCTCGTTTCGCACGTTGGCAAGCTTGGTCGGAAAGCGTGCGTCGCAACCCGCGTCTGGTCGCCTACTATCCATTTCAGCAGTTAAACGACGGCATGCGACGCTTGTCATGCGAATTGACGCCTGCCGATCATGAACTGGATGGGGCGATCATTGGCGCTCGTACGGTCGCCGGTCGTTGGGAGCGCAAAGACGCGCTTGAGTTTAAACAGCCTGCCGACCGGGTTCGCGTGCAGATACCAGGCGCGTATCAGGCGCTGACGTTTGCGTGCTGGACGCGGATCGACAGTCTTGACCGGATGTTTAACTCCCTTTTCCTGACTGACGGTTACGACAAGGGGGAGCCGCACTGGCAAATCTTGGATACGGGGCAGATGTATTTCTCGGTGCGGCCGGTCGATCGTCTTTCGAAGACGGGGCCGAAAGATTTCAAAGCGCTTTCGCCCCCATTTTGGCGCCCAAGCTTGCAAGGCAAATGGATCCATCTGGCGGTCACCTGCGATTGGGAGACGAACGAGATCGTCCATTATTTGAACGGCGAGCCGTTGAGTCGGCATACGGTTCCCTCGGCACAAATGCCAGATTTCGCCCAGATCGGCATGGCTTCGATCGGCAATTGGGATTTGCCCACGCTGCCTGACGCGGAGTTTGCGATTCGCAATTTGAACGGCAGCATCGATGAGTTCATGATTTTTTCGTCGGCGCTGGCCGCGAATGAAATCCGAGAGATGTATGAAATTGGAAAGCCTTAATAAGATGATCGCGACATCCGTACGCCTGATTCTGCTTGTGACGATGATCAGCGCTGCACGAGCGGTCGCGTGGGCCGAAAAGCCGAGCCCGACCGATGCCGACGTAGAGATCGCATTTACGCTGAAGGTCCTGCCGGTCTTGCAGGCGAAATGTTTCGGCTGTCACGGCGCCGACCCCGACGACGTTCGCGGCGATTTCGACTTAACGAGCCGCCAGGGGATGCTTGACGGGGGCGAATCGGGCGAGGCGTCGATCTTGCCGGGAAATCCTGACGAGAGCCCGCTATATCAGGCCGTTCGTTGGGAAGGATATGAAATGCCGCCCAAAGAGAACGATCGCCTGAGCGAAGCCGAAACGGAACAGATACGTCAGTGGATCGCCGCCGGCGCGCCGTGGCCTTCGCCGCAGCGGCAAGCCGAAATTCGCCAAGCGGATCGCATGGTCGCCGAAAATGAAGAGGGGCAATTGGTCGCGACCAGCGGAGGAACTTCGCCGGAATGGACCAGCCGTCGCTACGCCCCAGATGCGTTGTGGGCGTTTCAACCGTTGCGCTCGAAAACGGAGATATTGCCGGGCGATCGGCCGCTGGAAGAAGCGATCGACTATTTTATTGAGAAAAAGTTAGCGGCGCACAATCTGCCTGCCGCTCGCATGGCGAAGCCGCGCACTTTGCTACGACGGGCGACATGGGACTTGACCGGCTTGCCGCCGACGCCGGAAGAGATTGACCAGTTTGAACAAGATTGGTCGAACGCTCCTGAGCAAGCCTGGTCGCGGTTGATCGATCGCTTGCTGGCGAGCCCCCGATACGGCGAGCGATGGGCTCGGCACTGGCTCGACGTGACGCGCTACGCCGATACCGGCGGCATGGCCAACGACTACGAACGGTCGAACATGTGGCGTTACCGCGACTACGTGATTCGCGCATTCAACGATGACAAGCCGTACGATCAATTCGTAATCGAGCAACTTGCCGGCGACGAATTGGCCGACCAATCGGTAAGAGCGCGATCTGGCGGCGCCCCGGCCGCCGGGCGCCAAGCCCAAGACTCCGGCGACTACGACGCTCGCGAAGCGGAATGGATCGTCGCCACCGGCTTCTTGCGACTAGGACCGTGGGACAACGCGATGATCGACAGCGCCGAAGCGCGTCAGATTTATTTGGATGATCTGGTCAACATCACGGGGCAAACTTTTTTGGGGCAAACGATGCGCTGCTGCCGATGCCATGACCACAAGTTCGATCCGCTGCCGACGCGCGACTACTATCGACTTTACGCCGCTTTCTCGACGACGCATATGGCCGAACGTAACGTCCCGTTTCTGCCAGAAGAGAATCTCGAACGATTTGAAGAAGAGAAGGCGCGCGTCGAGAAAATGCTGAAATTCGCCGTCGACGAAAAAGCGAAGTTGATCAACCAGCGCGAAACGGCCGCTCAAGCTTGGTTCGCCCAGCGCGGCTTACCCTATCAAGACGAACCGGCACGCCGCAATTTGCCGGACGAAGAGAAACCGCCGCGGCACATAGGACTCAATCATGTCGAACAAGGGCAGTTGAAAGTTCGCGAACAAGACGAATGGATCTGGACGCGTCGTTTGGAACGATTCGAACCGATGGCGCAAAGCGTTTATAACGCGGTCCATACGAATCTCGCTTGGAACGGGGCCCGCAAACTGCGCATCAAGCGAAAGAGCGGATCGTCGCCAAAGCTGGTCAACCACATCTTGATCGGCGGCGCGTTGACCGCCCTCGGAGATCAGGTACGCCCCGGAGTGCTCAGCGCGTTGGGACTCGCGGCCAATTCGAAGAATGATGATCCGTATCTGCTCACCTCGGCCGTTGACGGCCGCCGTTTGGAACTGGCGAAATGGATCGCGCATCGCGACAACGGATTGACCTCGCGAACGATCGTCAATCGAATTTGGCAGCATCATTTCGGCCGAGGCATCGCCGCCAACCCCAATAACTTGGGCGCGAAAGGGGGCCAGCCGACTCACCCCGAGCTTCTCGATTATCTCGCCGCCGACTTCGTCGAGCAAGGCTGGACGCTCAAGCGTCTGCATCGCGCAATTCTGCTATCAGAAGCGTATCGCCGATCTTCGATTCCGGTCGATCCGCTACGAATTAACGAGGTTGATCCCAACAACGAACTTCTCTCTTATCGCGTGCGCAGGCGTTTGAGCGCTGAAGAACTTCGAGATGGCATCCTCTCGATCACCGGCGAATTGGTCGCAACCCAAGGAGGGTTGCCGATCCATCCCGAGATCAACATGGAAGTCGCCTTGCAGCCGCGAATGATTCAGTTTTCGCTCGCCCCCGCATATCAACCTTCGCCTACGCCTCAGGAACGAAATCGACGTACGATCTACGCCTATCACGTGCGGGGTCAAGCCGATCCGTTTACGGAGCTTTTCAATCAGCCCAATCCAAACGAATCTTGCGAAAGCCGCGAGTCGGCGGCGGTCACGCCGCAGGTTTTTACGCTACT
>JBITAD010000033.1:0-4945 GCA_044439945.1 Blastopirellula sp. JB062 | reverse complement strand
AGGCATTGCCAACAGATTTACAGTCTGTCCCCTTTGACCGCTCGGGAAACCCCCCGCACTTATTCATTGCACCCACGCCCTTACCGCCGCGTCACTTGCGACGATCGCCGCCCGAAGGCTGGCGCGGATTTGCTGAGCACGAAAAGCCGCTTCGCGGAAGCTAGCGGTGGGAGTCGAACCCACAACCTGCTGATTACAAATCAGCTGCTCTGCCAATTGAGCTACGCCAGCCCGTTAGTCGGGCTATAATCGAAAACAGACTAATATAGCGAGTTGGTGAGACCCCGCAAGCCGCCTTCAAGCGATGTCCGGCAAAAATTCACCAGGAAGTTTGCAGAACCGCAAGACATCTTCCCCGACTTACCAATTTCAGGCGATTTCAGACCCAATTCGCCCCACTTCTTACCAGAGCCAGCCTCTCCACTTGAGGTTCACCCCCGCTCCCCAATTCGCCATTTTCGACCAAAAATCGGCAATGCCCAAGCCGCAGCAGGCTCGCCGCTCCGAATGTCGTTAACCGCCGAACATCTCGCCAGCGCGCTGCTCGGCGATCTTCCGCAATTCCATATCCCCGTTCAGTAGATTCAACGCCGCGCCGCCCAGACCTGCGGCCCTCTTCTATGTTCAACCTGAACTACCCACCAGGAGCTACGGCAATCCTCTCTAGATACCCCTCTCAAGAAATTCCAACCAAGCGAAAAGCAGACAACAGCCCCTCGGCGCCCGATGCCCCAGCATTGAATGCGAACTTTTTCGGCAAGCGACGCCCGCCCGCATTCCATCGATTTTCTGCCTAAAAATAAGGATGGCCGGCCTTTCTAGCCGGTCCGGCCGAAGATGATTTCTCGAGAAATCGCAATGGCACAAAAAATGCGTTATTTCGCTCCCTCAGGCGGATTGATAAAAAACAAAAAACCCAAAACCGTGTGATTTTACAAAATTTTACTTTGTCGCACTCAGTCAAACTTTTTCGCTCGGCTTGGGTTCACTTCTCTGACCGCAGTATTACTTCGAACGAGGGTAAGTTATGCATTCGTTTCCCGCCTTTCATTCACAAGGGGCGCAGCTTGCCAAGCTTGGCTTGGTAACGCTGACATTGATTGCGGCGATTGGTTGCGAACATCGCCCTCGATCTGGTTTCTCACGCGGCGACGTCTCGATTCAAATCACTTCGGGCAATTCGCCGCTTGAAGACGCGTTCATTGATTTAACAAACCCTGAGAACGGCGAAGCTTACGGAGGAAAACTTGACGCGAATGGCGCGTTAACCCTTCACGACGTCGTCATCGGCGAATATGTCGTGACGGTCTTGCCGCCCGAGGGCGCTCCGCCGCTTCCCGGAGTACCGCCGACGCCTCGCCAACAACTGCGCTGGAAAATACCGCGCGTCTACCAGCGTCCCGAGTCGACTCCGTTCCGCGCTATCGTCGCCGAGGGGACGAACGAGTTCGGTTTCGAGGTCACGCTCGACGCCGCCCAACGATGAAATCGAAGTTCGCCGTCGCTGCGGCGCGCTCATCACTAATTCACTTTTCCGAAATCTACGTATCTCTCCTTATCCCACCGGGTGAATCGAAATGAAACGCACCTTCCTACTTCGTCGACATGGGTTTACGCTCGTTGAACTGTTAGTCGTCATCGCGATTATCGGGGTCTTGATCGCACTGCTCTTGCCGGCGGTGCAACAAGCCCGAGAAGCGGCCCGGCGCATGCAATGCGGCAACAACATGAAACAGTTGGGCCTGGCCATGCACAATTATCACGCGACCTACGGCAAGTTTCCGATCGGCGGAACGCTCGACAAATATGGCGCAAACTGGAAAGTTCGCCTGCTCCCCTTTCTCGAGCAATCGGCCGGCTACGATCAAATTAGCTTCACCAGCAGTTTTTACGGCCATCAAAGCTTGCAACAAATTTTGGTTGATCTCACCGTGCCAGGTTTGACCTGTCCCTCGAGCCCGTTCGACGACCGGAATCCTGGGATGGTCTATACAGGCGGAAGCCAAGTTCATGATTACGTCGGCATCTCGGGCGCTACGCCTGACCCGGGCGGTCGCACCAGCGTTTGCTCGATGTCGAACGCCATCCAAAGCGGCACGTATTGCGAAAACGGCGTGTTGATCGCATTCCGCAGCGTCAAAATCGCTCAGATCGTCGACGGCACGACCAACTCGATGATGATCGGCGAACAATCAGGACAGGTGAACGGGGTGGAATACAGCGCCAACCCGCTCGGCGGATGGCACGGGGTCGTCGGCAACAACTCGAACGCCAGCGCCACGCATTGGGACAAAGACACCGACGTCAGCACGATCTCTTACAGCACCGGTTATACCGGCGGAATGACGACTTTCCGTCACCCGATCAACAGTTCGTGGAAGTCGGGCGCACCCTCTAGCGCCAGTTCCTACTTTCGCGTGAATACCATTTTAAATTCGTATCATCCCGGCGGAATTATCGGCCTGCTATCGGACGGTTCGACGCGATTCGTCGCCGAGACGACTGATATTTCGATCTTGCAAAAGATCTGCACCCGCGACGACGGCGAGATCGTGGGCGAATACTAAGACGAGCGATCGACAAGCAAACCTTGCTTGGCCGTCAGAACTAAAAAAAGAGCCGGAACCCCAAATGGGCTCCGGCTCTTTAAGTTGCTCAACGCGAAGACGAACTGCGTTAGTTCACTTCAGGAAGATCGATTTTGGCCTCTTGAGCCGCGACTCTCAGCTTGTTCAGCGCTCGCGCTTCGATCTGACGAATCCGCTCTTTGGTGACGCCCAATTCAGCGCCTACTTCTTTAAGCGTTTGCGGCTCATGATCGTGATCCAAACCGTAGCGGCGGATGATGATCTTTTGCTCGCGTTCGTCCAAACGATTCAAAATCCGCTCGATCTGGCGTTCGCGCTGCTGCTGCATCGCTTCCTGCTCATATTGATCGCTACGAGTATCGACTCTGCCTTGGAAGAGTTCGTCTAAACTCGTACGGAATCGATCGCGATGCTTGAACTCGACCGGAATCGTGCGGGCGAAGTTCTTCATGATCGCCCAACTGCAGTACGTGCTAAATTTGTTACCTCGCGAGTAATCAAATTTTTCAACCGCTCGAATCAACGACATGTTGCCGTCGCTGACCAGCTCGAAAAACTCGTCGGCGGCGCCCAAGTGACGTTTTGCGATCGATACGACCAACCGCAGATTTGACTGCACAATTTGGTTTTTCACTTCGACCGCGCTGTCGTACAAGCGTTCGATCTCGTCCATCACGCTCGCTCTGGCCTTGCTCGTCTCGACGCTGTCGCGCAGTTTCGCCGCCTGATATTTCAGGTAGTTGAACTTGCGGAACAAGTGATACTCTTGCTCGCGAGTCAACAATGGCGCTTCGTAAAGCGAAGCCAGATACGAGGGCAAACCAGCCGGAGGCCGCGTGCGACGAGTCGCCGTTTCGGCCGCAGGCAGCGGACCTAAAATCTCTTCGGCCATGCTCGAATCGTCGAACACCTCGTTATAAATGCAGTCGAGGGGCAATTCTTCGATATGGCTCGCCCGCACCTCGTTGACGACGCGATACACGCTGTTTTTAGTCCGATGGTACCGCTCGGCCAAACGATCCACCGACGCTCCGTCGCGGTACGCTTGAAAAATGCCTTCTTTGGCGTCTTCGCTGAGCGGCCCAGTCGAACGCGGGAAGACGGCCGTTTCGGCGTTCTTCTCGTCGTAGTTTTTGAGCGTGTAACGAATCGTTTCGACGCTGCGGTTCATTCGCGCCGCGATACGACGCGCCACTTCGGAAGGACCGCCGCCGGCTCGCGCCAGGCGTCGGGCTCGTTCGACAATTTCGTCTTTCTCGGTTTCGGTAAGCTGGCTGAACTGCCGACCGCGTTCGATGCGATCTGCGTTGCTACGCACGAAACGATCGACGCTGCTTTTCAAAAAACCAACGCGTTTGCGGCCTTCAAACAAAAACCGCCGGCTAACGAGCCCTTGCTGACGCCAACGCGAAATCGTTTTGGTCGAAACGTTAAACTTGCGACTCAACTCTTCGACGGTCAGCACTTCTTCGCCGGCCAACTCAACCGGGATATCGGCCGAATCGGTCAAATCTTCGACAAACAGACGCAAATCGTGCTGCGTCTCTTTCCCTTCGACCGTTCCCTTCGGATTATCGTCAGGGCGGAAATCGGTAATACGGAAATAGAGATATTCGTACGGATAGGTCTTTTTCGGATCGATTTCGCCAAGCAGACGTTCCGCCCGATTGGCTTGATCCATTTTTTTATCGCGCGGCGCGAATCGGACTTGTTGGTCACGAAACCGTCGCATGCTTTCGGATTTGTAGTTCGTATTCACGGTGTCCCTCACTAGGTGAGCTGTGCCAACGGCGACTATCCCTGCGAAATAACTCGCACGCGTCGGGCTTACGGGGTGCAGCGTCCTTCCAGGACGCACGTCACTTAAGCACTGGGACTGAAAACCTGCAAAGCAGGGGCCTCTTTCCGTCGAAATGCTTGTCGCAGCAGAAAAGTAGTGGAATTCACGTCCTTTTTATTAGTGAACCCCACGACAATTCGCCTGCGAATCGTTCATCGTTTTATACGCAGATAAGTGGGAAAAGGTTGCTAAAATGTTCGCGTTTTTTTCAAGTTTGCGATTGGGATATGGGAATCCCGGGAAGAGCGCTGATGAGATAAGAACCGTTAAACGGTCGTACTACTTAACTTTACGTTAAATTTCCTCTTCGTGTTCGTTCGTTATCTCACAACTTCGCTTCGGTCAACCGCAGGAACAACCGCGACATCCGGCTCAATCGGCTGGACTTTGACGTACGATTTTGACGATGCTTCCGATAAGCATGTTTTTCTCGCGCGTCTACTGGGATTCCTTTACATGAACTTCGATGCTCGACTCGCACTATTCGTTTCGCTTTCCTTTTTCGTGCCGGCAATTT
>JBITAD010000032.1:0-4951 GCA_044439945.1 Blastopirellula sp. JB062 | reverse complement strand
GTCTGGCGAAAGGAATTACCACCGGATTTCAACGCATCCAGTTCACGCCTGACCTATTGCCGGCGGACTTGATCGGCACCCAGATTTATCGCCCGCAGCAGCAAGACTTCGCCATTCAGAAAGGACCCATTTTCTCGAATCTGATCTTGGCGGACGAAATCAACCGCGCACCGGCCAAGGTGCAAAGCGCCTTGCTCGAGGCGATGCAAGAACGGCAAGTCACGATCGGTCACAACACCTACAAGCTGGACGATCCCTTTTTGGTGATGGCGACGCAAAACCCGATTGAACAGGAAGGAACGTATCCTCTGCCCGAAGCCCAAATGGACCGCTTCATGCTGAAAGCGGTGGTCGGCCATCCGACTCGCGAGGAAGAAATCCAAATTCTGGAGCGGATGTCGAAAACGAAGATCTCGACGGAAGTCAGCCCCACCTTATCGCCCCAGGAGATCATTCGCGCACGCGACTTGGTAGATGAAATTTATGTCGATGAAAAGGTGCGAGATTACGTCGTCGATCTTGTAATGGCGACGCGTGATCCTGGCGCCTACCGTCTGCCGATCGCCGATTTGATTCAGTTCGGCGTTTCGCCCCGTGCGACGATTAGCTTGACCTTAGCGGCGAAAGCCAACGCGTTCCTCAACGGTCGCGGCTACGTCGTACCCGGCGACGTGAAAGAAATTGCCCCAGACGTTTTGCGGCACCGGGTCATCGTGACCTATGAAGCCGAAGCGGAGGAAATGAGTTCGGACGACGTGGTTCGAGCGATTCTCGAACATGTTTCCGTCCCATAACGCGAAGTCGTCGCATGCGAACCGGCGAATGTCAAATTGGCCTTCGCCGGTTGCGGCGACCGACCGGTACTTTCCTTCAACAGCGTCAAAAGTCGTCCGCACCACCGGAAACGAAATGAGCGTCCCCTATGATTCCCCGCGAAGTATTACAAAAGATACGTCGAATCCAGATCCGCACGTCGCATCTGGCCGACAACTTGCTGGCAGGCCAATATCACTCGGCATTTAAAGGTCGAGGGGTCGAATTCGAGGAAGTCCGACCTTATCGGGTCGGCGACGACGTACGCGCGATCGATTGGAACGTGACGGCTCGAACCGGCGACCCGTACATCAAACTTTTTCGCGAAGAGCGTCAACTGACCGTCACGTTGTTAGTCGATTTAAGCGCCTCGCAAGGGCTCGGAACGCACTGGCAGTCGAAACGCGAAGTCGTCGCCGAATTGGGCGCATCGCTCGCCTTCTCCGCGATTCGCAACAACGACAAAGTCGCGCTCACCTTATTCACCGACGAGGTCGAGAAAGCGATCCCTCCGCGCAGCGGGTCGCGACACGTCCTTCGCGTGATTCGCGAACTGTTGTACTGCCAACCGATCGGACAAGGGACGAACTTGTCCCGTGCGCTCGAGCACCTCAACCGCACCGCCAAACGTCGTTCGATCACGTTTTTGGTCAGTGATTTTCAAGACGACGACTACGAACACGCGCTGAAAGTCGCTCGCCGAAAACATGACGTTATCCCGATCGTCGTCTCAGATCGTCGCGAGTTCGAACTGCCGAACGTCGGCCTGCTCGATCTGGTCGACGCCGAGACAGGCGAATACGTCCTGATCGACACGTCAAGTCGCCGGGTTCGCGAACATTACGCCCAGCAAGCGCAAATGCTGGCCGATCGCCGCGATCAAGTCTTCAAGCGTCTCGGTATCGAGCCCATTCATATTCATACCGGTGAAGATTTCGCCAATCCGCTTCGTAAATTTTTCCATCAACGGGAGCTTCGCCGATGAGTTGCTACGCTGGGGGCGTCCCCTTCCCTTACAAGAAAAAGCGGCCGATTCGCCGAAAAGTCGGCGCCTTGTTGCTAGTCGGATTTCTGACCGCAACGACGTTTGCGACAACCGACGATACGCCCGCGACGTCTCGTGTCATTTCGCACGGTCCCGTCACCGCGACCATGACGCTCGAAAAACGGCAAGCCCAGATCGCCGAACCATTGACGGCGACGTTAACCGTCGACGCGCCAGCAGGCGTGTTGATTACGCTTCCCCAAAATCAAATGAAGCTCGGCGCGTTTAACGTACTTTCTAGCTCCGACGCGGCCGATCTGCCGACTTCCGAAGGTCGACAATGGATACGCCGTTATCAGCTCGAAAGCCTTACGCCGGGCGAACAAATCGTCCCCTCGATTTCGATCGCCTATTCCGATCAACGCTCCGGGGCGCCGACCAGCGACGTCGCGCAATCGCCCGAGTTAAAAGTCATGATCACCAGCGTGCTGGAAGGATCGCCCGATCCGCTGAAGTTCCGCGACATCCATGGCGTCGTCGAACTTGCCGTCGCCGATGCGCCAAGCGAAGCCTGGCTCTATTGGTCGCTTGGAGGCGGAATTTGCCTGGCCGCGGCCGGCGCCGCACTGTTGCTCTGGCCTGTTCGCAATAAACGATTATCGGCGAAAGCTCAAGCGCTGGCGCAACTCGCTCAACTTCAAAGCTCCGACCTGTTGCAGGCGGGTCAAACCGAGTTGTTCTACGTTCGCTTGACCAACATCTTGCGGCAGTACGTCGAACGCGAGCTGAATATCGCGGCTCCCAGGTTGACGACAGACGAATTCCTTGAGCAAGCGGTCTCCAGCGATTCGCTCAACGATCAGCTTCGAGCCATGTTGCGATCCTTCCTTACGCAAGCCGATCTGGTCAAGTTCGCTCGGCTTGAACCGGGTCGTGACGTCGCCGATCAAGCGATCGAGCGTGCGCGTCAATTCATTCAAACGTCGGCGGCCGCCCTCCCCAACGATCACCCTTCAACGGCGGAAAAGGAGAATGCGTAATGTTTTACGGACCTTCAACCTGGTTTTTACTGCTCCTTCTCCTCGTCCCTCCGCTCGCCTGGCGCATGTTCGCCGGCAAACGGAAGCTGGCTCTGCCGTTCAGTTCGACACGCTGGATGGCCGACCTGGCGCCAACCTGGAAACATCGCCTGCAATGGCTGCCTACCGCTTTGCGAATCGCGGCGATCGCCTTGCTGATCGTTTGTTTGGCTCGCCCGCAAGAAGGGCGTAAACAAACGGTGGTCGACAGCGAAGGCATCGCAATCGAAATGGTCGTTGATCGTTCCAGCAGCAT
The DNA here is from genome assembly GCA_044439945.1 of Blastopirellula sp. JB062. Classification (GTDB taxonomy): domain Bacteria; phylum Planctomycetota; class Planctomycetia; order Pirellulales; family Pirellulaceae; genus Blastopirellula. The sequence continues at coordinate 1,818 of JBITAD010000032.1, read as the reverse complement.
GCAAGCGATGGACTTTGAAGTCGACGGCTCGCCAGTCGATCGACTGACCGCCGTGAAAGACGTCGTCGCAAAATTTATCGCCGGCGACGGTGACTTAGCGGGACGCGCCAGCGACCTGGTAGGCTTAGTCACGTTCGCGCGTAACGCCGACGGAATTTCTCCGCCGACATTAGATCACCCTTACATGATCAAGCAGCTTGAGCGAACGGAGATTGCGTTGCAGCGCAACGAAGATGGAACCGCCATCGGCGATGCGCTGGGTCTGGCGGTCGAAAAACTGTCGGCCTTGGGCGAAGGAGACGAGCGCAAAATGAAGAGCAAAATCGTAATCTTGCTGACCGACGGCGAAAACAACGCCGGCCAGCTCGACCCCGTCGTCGCCGCAGAGCTCGCCGCGTCGATGGGCGTCAAAGTCTATACGATCGGCGTCGGAACCAAAGGACAAGCTCCGGTTCCAGTGCTCGACCCATTCTCCGGCCGTCGCACCTTTCAGATGACCCAAGTCAACATCGACGAGGCGACCCTCAAAAAAATCGCGGAAACGACCGGAGGCCAATATTATCGTGCGACCGACACGCAATCGCTCGAAAAAATCTATGACGAGATCGATCAACTAGAAAAGAGTCGGGTCGAAGCGAAACATTATGTCGACTATCGCGAATTAGCGATCGAACCGATTCACGCTGGCGTCGCAAGTCTTCCTCCGCTGGTCCTTGTCGCGTTGTGGCTTGTCGTCGCCCAGGTCGTTTTAAGCAATACCGTCTATCGCAAGATCACGGAGTAAATACCCAATGGATATTCAAATCGGCAATTTGTGGGGCCTTTCATGGCTCTGGCTGGTCGCAGCGGCGATTTTGCTGATCGGCGTCGTGGCGGTCGCTCGTCGAAACGCCATGGCCCGTTTCGCCACGGCCAACCTGATCGATCGTTTCGTAACCAAGAGCGGTTCGAAACGCCGCATCGCAAAAAATCTTCTCGTGATCGGCGCCATGATCGCCTTGGTCGTCGCGCTGGCCGACGTTCGTTGGGGAAAGGTCTGGCGAGAGGTGCCGCAACGGGGGATCGAGGTCGTGTTCATGCTCGACGTTTCTCGTTCGATGCTGGCGGAAGACGCCGCCCCGAATCGCCTGCTGCGTGCGAAACAGCAGATCGAAGACATCATGGACGCCATGCCGGGCGATCGAGTCGGGCTCGTCGTATTCTCGGGCGCCGCTCGACAGATGGTTCCCCTGACCAGTCACCATAACGACTTTAAAAAGACGCTGGCCGAGGTCGGCCCACACGACGTCGCGGTCGGCGGATCAAGACTTGGCGACGCGCTTCAATGCGCCGGCGACGCGTTTCTTGAAGAAACCGGCAATCATCGCGCTATCATCATCTTTTCCGACGGCGAAGATCAAGAAAGCGATCCGATTCAGGTCGCAAAAAACCTGCATGAGCAACGGAACATTCGCGTCTTTACGGTGGGCCTGGGCGACATGGACCAAGGAGCGAGAATCCCTGATCCGCAAAACCGCGGTTCGTACGTGCAATACCAGGGAGAACAAGTCTGGTCAAAGCTCGATGGGGCAACGCTTCAGCAAATCGCCTTGGCCAGCGGCGGGGCCTATATTCCCGCAGGCACGAAACAAGTTGCCATGGATCAAGTGTATCGCAACTACGTGCAACAGGTCGAAGCGCGCGAGTTTGAAACCGCTCGAATCCATAGCTATATCCCGCGCTACCAATGGTTCGTCGGCATCGGACTGTTGTTGTTAATCATCGACGCCGTCTTACCGACGACGAGCGCAGCGCCGAAAACTTTTCAATTTGCCTATT
>JBITAD010000031.1:0-4951 GCA_044439945.1 Blastopirellula sp. JB062 | reverse complement strand
TGAACTATCTCTGTTGCAGTCCCGAGCAAGCGGCCGACAACCTGGCGATACTGAACGAAGAGGTCGCCAAGCTTGAAAGCGGCGGCGTCACCTTAGCTGAGCTAGAGCAAGCGAAAAATAAAGTTTGCTCCAGCACAGTACTGCGAAGCGAACGTCCTTCGAGCCGGTTGTTCTCGGTCGGAAACGGTTGGATCCAACGCGGGCAGTATTTAAGCGTCGCCGAAACGGTCGCCGCCTATAAAAGCGTGACCCTCGACGACGTGCATAACGTCTTGGCCAAGTATCCTTTATCGCAGTGCAATACTTTGGCGATCGGGCCTTTGGCCGAATTGACGCAAAACGCTTGATATTCGGTCGGTTTAAAGGCCGAAACCGACCAATCAGCCGAGCCGACTCCTTAGAATCGCTAAGATCGGCTTGGGCGTACCGGGGGGAATCTCATTTCAGCCGCGCCGGCGACAAATCGCTGATCTCTCGCGGCTCGGCTGGGCGATATCTACCGCTAGCAACGAAGTTTTTTTGTCGCTGCGCGATTCGTAATGGAGTCTTTCGCGATGATTCTCCCCCGTCTATCGGCGCTTCTATTGGCGTTTACGCTACTCGGTTCGTCCATCTCGTCAGCCGAGGCTGGCTGGCCAAAATTCGGGCGTTGGTTCGGCGAAGGCTGGTCGAACGGCTACCACGCTCCTGGCAGTCATTGGACCGAAGCGTCTATCCATGCTTCCCAGTATGAAGTGAGCACGGGCGAAGTTTACGTTCCGGGGCAAATTGACCATTTGCCCCGATTGTGGCATTTGCCGCTCATGCCGCCGCCGACGGAAGCTTTGCCGGTAGAAAGCTGCCCAGCCTACTCGAGCGAGCCGGGGACGCTGCAGATGCCGCACCATGCGATCGAGCCGCTGCTCAATCAGCCTCCGGCGATCGAGACCGTTCCGGCGCCGCCTGCCGATCGCGGGGCATAGCTGCCGTGACAGCCCGTTTTTTGCTATACTACGCCCGCTTCTTCCGCGGCTCGGAGCTGCGCGAGCGACGCGTTTCTACCCATCTTGCGCACTGATATTTTGGCAACATGAAGAGCATAAAAAAACTGTTAGTGGCGAATCGTAGCGAAATCGCCATTCGCATCTTCCGCAGCGCCCACGAGTTAGGCATTCGCACCGTGGCGATGTACTCGTACGAAGATCGCTTTGCGTTGCATCGATTTAAAGCGGACGAAGCTTATCAAATCGGCCAACAAGGCGAACCGGTTCGCGCTTATTTAGATATCGAGAGCGTGATTCGGATTTGTCGCGAACATGATATCGACGCGATTCACCCCGGCTACGGCTTTATGTCGGAGAATCCCGATCTGGCTCGCGCTTGCCAAGAGAACGGCATTATCTTCGTCGGGCCGAGCGTCGAAAGTCTAGAGCGGTTAGGCGACAAAACGGCCGCGAGAGCGATTGCCGAAAAAGCGGGCGTGCCAGTGCTCAGCGGCAGCCCGAAAGCGATCGCAACGGCGGCCGAAGGGCGCGCCCTGGCCGAGAAGCTCGGTTTTCCGATTATCTTGAAAGCGGCCAAAGGGGGCGGCGGTCGCGGCATGCGCGTCGTCCGCGAGGCGAAAGACTTTGACGAGTCGTTTGAGTCGGCGACGCGCGAATCGCAGACCGCGTTCGGCAGCCCCGACATCTTCGTCGAAAAATATATCGAGCAAGCGCGGCATATCGAAGTGCAGTTGCTCGGCGACCAACATGGCAATCTGGTCCATTTGTTCGAGCGCGACTGTTCGGTGCAGCGTCGTCATCAAAAGGTGGTCGAAATCGCCCCGGCGCCCAACCTGTTGCCGGAAGTCAGAAACGCGTTGTGCGAATCGGCGATTAAAATTGGTCGCGAAGTCGGCTATCAAAACGCCGGTACCGTCGAATTTTTGGTCGATAAGCAATCGAACAAATTTTACTTTATCGAAGTCAATCCGCGAATCCAGGTCGAGCATACCGTCACCGAAGAAGTGACCGGAGTCGACATCGTCAAGTCGCAAATTTTGGTCGCCCAAGGCGAGCGTTTGGACGATCCCGAAATTGATTTGGGCGATCAAGCCAGCGTTCAAACGGTCGGCTTCGCGTTGCAATGTCGGGTGACGACGGAAGACCCGGCCAACAACTTTTTGCCCGATTACGGACGGGTCAGCCATTATCGATCGGCCAGCGGCATGGGCATTCGCCTTGACGCGGGCAGCGCTTTTTCGGGCGCGGTGGTTCACCCTTACTACGATTCGATGCTGGTCAAGGTGAGCGCCCGAGGCCGACAATTTTTGGCCGCCGTCAAACGAATGGAACGCGCGCTGCAAGAATTCCGGGTGCGCGGCGTTAAAACCAATATTCCCTTCTTGATTCGCCTGATGTCGAACGAGACGTTTCTCGCGGGCGATTGCACCACCCGGTTTATCGACGAAACGCCTGATTTGTTCAAAATGTTGGTTCGCCGCGACCGGGCGACCAAACTGTTGACCTACCTGGGCGAAGTTGCCGTCAACGGGAACGAACTGGTCAAAGATCGCCCCGTCGCCTTGCGGCGCGATCCCGCGCCGTTGCCGCAATATAGCGTCAAGGGAGATCCGCCGGCCGGTTTGCGGCAAAAGTATCAAGAACTGGGCGCCGCGAAGTTCGGCCAATGGATTCGCGAGCAGCAACCGCTTCTCTATACCGATACGACCTTCCGCGACGCGCATCAATCGCTGTTGGCGACCCGGGTCCGCACGCATGATTTGGTCAACATCGCCGAAGCCTATTCGCGACTTTGTCCGCAATTGTTCTCGCTCGAAATGTGGGGCGGTGCGACCTTCGACACCAGCATGCGTTTCTTGAAAGAATGCCCTTGGCGTCGTTTGACCGAGATGCGCGAGAAGACCCCCAACATCTTGTTTCAGATGTTGCTTCGCGCGTCGAACGCCGTCGGCTACACCAACTATCCCGATAACATCGTCACTTCGTTCGTCGAAGAGGCGGCCGCGGCCGGCATTGACGTGTTCCGCGTGTTCGACGCCCTAAACTGGGCGCCGAATATGCAAGTTGCGATGGAAGCGGTCGAAAAGAGCGGCGCCATCTGCGAAGCTTCGATCTGCTATACCGGCGACATCTCGGACCCCAAACGAGACAAGTATTCTCTGCAATACTACGTCGATCTGGCGAAGCGGCTGGAAAAGATGGGCGCGCATATCTTGGCGATCAAAGATATGGCGGGCCTTTGCAAGCCGTACGCCGCCCAAAAGCTGGTCAAAACGTTGAAAGAAGAGATCGGGTTGCCGATTCACTTCCACACGCATGACACGGCCGGAACGCAGGCCGCCTCGATCTTGAAGGGGGCGGAAGTCGGGCTCGACATCGCCGACGCCGCGATGGCGCCTTGGTCGGGCGGCACCTCGCAGCCCAATTTGAACACCATGGTCGAGGCGCTGCGTAACACGGACCGAGACGGCGACTTAGATACCGACGCGCTCGACGGCATCGCCGAATATTGGCGCGCGGTTCGCGAGTTTTACACCCCGTTTGAAGCGGTCGTGTTGCCGGCCAACGCCGACTTGTATCGACACGAGATGCCCGGCGGCCAGTACACCAACCTCTTCCAGCAAGCTCGTGCGCTCGGTCTGGCGGATCAGTGGGCCGACATCTGCCGAATTTACGCCGACGTCAACCAGTTGTTCGGCGATATCGTCAAGGTGACGCCGACTTCGAAAGCGGTGGGCGATATGGCGTTGTTTATGGTCGCTAACAATTTGACGACCGAAGACGTGCTAGATCCGAAACGCGAATTAGCCTTTCCGGCGTCGGTCAAAGATCTGATCGGCGGTCGCATGGGGCAGCCGCCCGGCGGTTTTCCCCCGGAGGTGCAGAATCGGATCATGCGCGACGAGGCGATCATTACCGAGCGTCCCGGCGCTCAGTTCTCGCCGGCCGACTTTGACGCCGCCGCCGCGACCGTCAAAAAAATGTTAGGCCGCGAGCCGCTGCGGCGCGAAGTCGTTTCTTACTTGCTTTACCCGAAAGTGTATGAAGACTTCGCCAAGCATGTGAAAAAGTACGGCGACGTCAGCGCGTTGTCGACGCCCGCCTTTTTCTACGGTCTGCAGTCAGGCGAAGAAACGGCGGTCGATATCGAAGTCGGCAAGACCTTGATCGTGAAATTTTTGACCGTCGGCGAGCCGCATGTCGACGGAGTGCGCGTCGTCTTCTTCGAGCTAAACGGTCAGCCGCGCGAAGTCGAAGTGCTTGATCGCAGCTTAGAGTCGGACGCGCCCAAGCGAGTTCAAGCCGATCCCGACGATCCGAAACAAGTGGGCGCCGCGATGCCCGGCATGGTCGTCATGGTGGCCGTCGAAGCGGGCGAGAAGATCTCGAAAGGCCAGAAACTGCTTTCTCTCGAAGCGATGAAGATGGAGTCGACGATCTATAGCGAGACCGAAGGGACGGTCGAACAAGTGCTGATTAAGCCCGGCAGTCAGGTGCAGACCGGCGATTTGCTGGTGAAGTTGGCGTAGCGATGGAAGCGTTTCCTCGCGCGGCGCTTGACGAAATCGCTCGGAACGTCAGCGCCGCAAAGATCGAAGCGTTCGCCGAATTGCCTTCGACCAGCCGCCATACCAAAGAACTGGTCGACGAAATTGCCGCGACGTTGCCGTACGTCGCGGCCGCGCAACGTCAAACCGCCGGTCGCGGTCGCGGCGACAACGCCTGGCACGCCGGCGACGGAGCCCTGACCTTCACGGCGGTTTTTGACGAAGCGACTTTGCCGTTTCCTTTGTCGCGGTGGCCGCAGGCCTCGTTGATTACGGCCGTCGCCGTCGCCGAAGCGCTTGAGACTTTCGTCGCCGATCACGACATCTACGTCAAATGGCCGAACGACATTTATTGTCAGGGACGCAAACTGTGCGGCATTTTACTAGAACGCACCGAAACGCCGCGCCCCATGTTGCACT
>JBITAD010000030.1:0-4962 GCA_044439945.1 Blastopirellula sp. JB062 | reverse complement strand
CCAACTATATTTCGATAAGCGATTGTCGATCGATCAAACGATTAGTTGCGCGGATTGTCATCATCCGGAAGATGGTTGGGCCAGAGAAACGCAGTTTGGCATCGGCGTGTTAGGCCAAGAGGGCAACCGGAATTCGCCTGTCAGTTTTAATCGCATCCTCAGCGGGCCCCAATTTTGGGACGGCCGCGCCGCAACGCTCGAAGATCAAGCGATCGGACCGATTGCGAACCCGATCGAAATGGGGCATACGCATGACGCATGCGTCTTATGTCTGCAAGAGATTCCCGGGTACGTCTTGCAATTCAAAAAGATATTCGGCGAAGACAAAATCACGATTGAAAGCGTCGGCAAAGCGCTTGCCACCTTTGAGCGAGCCATCGTTACCGGGCCGGCTCCGTACGATTATTACGAAGTGCAACGGAACTTCGAGAAGCAACTGGGCGACGACATCGAATATCTCGAAGAAGATGACCCGGAGTTGTACGAGAAATATGTCGCGGCGGTCAAAGGGGCCAAAGCGATGTCCGAATCGGCGCGTCGCGGACGCGAAATCTTTTTCAGCGAAAAGGGAAATTGCACGGCATGCCATGCGGGCGCAAATTTCACCGACGAGCAATATCATAACCTGGGCGTCGGCATGGACGTCGAGAATCCTGATCTCGGTCGTTACGAAGTGACCAAAGCGGAAAAAGATAAGGGCGCTTTCAAAACGCCGACGCTGCGTAACATCACGCAGACGGGACCGTACATGCATGACGGCAGCCAGAAGACGTTAGAGGAAGTGGTCGAATGGTACGCCAAAGGGGGCCATCCGAATCCGTATCTCAGCGACAAGATGAAAAAGCTGGACTTGACCGACCAAGACAAGAAAGACTTGGTCGCATTCATGGAAGCGTTAACAGGTGATTTTCCCCCTGTCGAAACGAAACGACTTCCTAAGTAGTTCCAGCGGAAGATCGAAGTCCATACGAAAGCCTGCTCGGATAAGGAGCAGGCTTTTTTCGTAATCGCAATTCGCCGTTGGCCCGATGCGAGCCGCCTAGGCGGAGTCGACGGGACGTATCTGGGCCGCAAATTCGGCGCTACGGCTTAAATGGCGGGCGAATTGCTTGCGATCTTGCGATAAATCATGCAGCCAATCAGCGAGCCACGAAAGGGGAGCGATCACGGCGGCAATCTCTAGCTTGTCGTTTTGTGCGACTTCTTCCATACGATGCACCGCATGACTGACTTCGTGGACAGGCACGACCTGCGATGCGGATTTGATGCTATGCAGTGTTCGTAGCAAGGCACGACGATCATGCGTCTCTTGGGCGAGCCAATCTCGCAATTCGTCCGTCCGATCTCCAAGTTCAACGCGAAACGTCTCGAGTAAGTTGCTCGGCGGAGCGATCGCATCGTTTGTCGTCGCATTCGTCGATGGCGGTGCGGTTTCGACGCGAACGGCTTGCGGCGGCGGTTGCGGCGCGGGGCTAGGCGCGGCGCTGCTGCGGTTCAAAATTAGATCATCCGCAATTGCGACGACCCGATGCAACTCGGGCTTCGAGATTTGTGCGTCGGCGCCGACCGCTTCTCCTTTTTTCGCATTATCAGGCGTCACGATCGACGAATACAGCAAAACCGGCAACGATCCGAGACCGGCATGTTCTTTGACCCGTTTCGTGAGATGAAAGCCGTCGATCTGCGGCATTTCGACGTCGCTGATTAATAGATCGGCGATGTCAGATAAACGCTGCTTGGCGTTCCACTGGGCTTCTAGCCAGTCCCAGCAAAGCCGCCCATTTTCGAATGGTTGAACTTGCGTATAACCGCTGCCCGACAGCATAGCGATCATCGCTTGGCGAACGGTGACCGAGTCGTCGGCGATCACGATGCGCAGTTGCTCGCGAGGGAGTTGATGCGGGTTGGCGACGGCGTCTTCTCGTAAGATTTTTTCGGTTACCTGATCGGCGATCATCTCGAAGTCGAGCATCGACACAAGTTGGCCGTCGATCTGGGCCACGGCCGTAACCGGGGTATTGCCGGTCGCCATGATTGCGGGCACGGCAAGTATTTTTTCCCAACTGATGCGATGAATTCTGGCGACTGCGTCAACGGTAAACGCCGTTTGCATCTTGTTGAAATCGGTCAAGATAATCTGTTGATCGGCGCCGGCGTCCCCTTCGATCGCAAGGTGCTTGCGGAGCGAGACGCACGGAACGACGTTGTTTCGTAACTGAAAAACGCCGAGGACCGAAGGATGCGCTTGCGGCAGAGCGGTCATTTCTCGTCGAGGCAAGACCTCGCGGACTTTCGCCACATTAATGCCAAACGTAAATCTGCCGACGCGAAAAACGAGGATTTCAAGTTCGTTCGTCCCGCTTTCGAGCAAAATGTTTTTCTGCAGCAAGATGTTATTTAGCGAAGCCATGGCGTTCAATCGTTCGAGTGCGCGAAAGAAGGAAACTCCCTCTTCTGACATCGACCGTAGCCTGCTAGCAGGCTGACAAAACTTCGCCAGCCTGCTTAATCGTTATTGACGAAATGATCGTCGAAACAAGATCGCGGCGCGTCAGCGGCATCACTCATCGTCGCCGAGACCTAGCCCTTGTCGAATCAGCGCGTTTTCTCGCTGTTCATGGCGGCGCAAATTTTCAGCGAAAGTTTTGAAGCGAGTGCGAGCGATTTGCAGCGTGGTTTCTAACGGCGGCTCGTCGTTTATCCATTGAATTAGTCCATCCAATTCAGTCAATAACTCGGGATGTTCGCGCTCGATTGCGCGAGCTTCGCCGGCCAGCGTCGTTCGGCGCGACACCGCTTCGTCTAGACAAGATCCCTCTTCTTCTTCATGAAAGTGAGTGACCATTAACTGGCGAAGCGAAAGCAGCCTTTCGCGCAGTTTGTCCCAGTCATACTGCTGATCGCATCCATGCCGATCGCCGAGACAGCAAGCGAAGAGCCGGTTCAGTTCGCTATCGATTTGCCGATGCTCTTCGCAGACATGGCGACGAAAGCCTTCGTCGCTGCAGTTGAGATAGGTGTTTCCAGTCATCATACGCCTCCTTAGCTCGTCGCTATGACTTGCGATGGATGGCGGCGAGCTATGAACTATTCCGCAGCTTGATCTGGCTGTCGGAATGTTAGGACAGGGCATTTCGCCTTGCGAACGATCGTTTCGGCATTACTGCCCATCAGTAAATGTAATAAGCCGGTTCGACCATGCGTTCCCATCACGATCAGATCGACCTTTTCTTCTTCCGCTAGATTCAAAATCGCATGCGGCGGATCGCCGCTGATCAGGCGGTGGACGCAAGGCACGGCTTCGTCGGTCGGCCGCACTTCATGCAGCATTTTTTTGACTTCGTCCAACGAAGGTTCCATCATGCCGTAATACATCTCGCCTCCGCCGTAGGCCGTGGGAGGTTCTTCGACATGCAAGATCAGGAGCGTCGCCCCAAAATCTTTAGCGATGGCCGTCGCCAGTCGCATGGCGGCGTCGCCGCAGTGCGAAAAATCAGTCGGAAAGAGGATTTTGTTCATTTTCATGGCTGCGTCTCCTTCTTCTCTATCTATCAATTTACGATTTTCGCCGCAGAAACGTAAGCAAAATTGGTGCGTCATATTGACGCACCAAGCATGGTTAGGCGCCAGATCAGCGATTGATTCGGCATGATTCATTTTACCGAACTATTTTTCGTCAGCGATCAGAATCGGCGGCGAAACGTTAGCGCCGCCGGGCAGAACGAAACGCGTTTCGTTCGGGTGACGGGCCGTTTGGTCTGCAACTACCCTGTCGGCGTCGCGGCAGAGACGCGTATGTGCCGGAGTAAGATCAGTCGAGAAGACTTGCGCGAGAATGGTTGTCGCGGCTGGACTCTTCTCGCGCAATAAAAAAACGACCAGTTCAAGCGAACTGGTCGTTATGAGCTCCGAAAATCAGCGGATGGCGCCAGTTAGCCGATGGCTGACTGCATGGCGGCAGGCGCGGCGATCGTCGCAGCCGCTGGCGATTGCGAAACCTTCCATTGCGGAAACGTCCCGAAACGGCTGAGTTCGAGATACATCAATACGGCGCCGATCAGCAGCGCGATGAAGGATAGGATCAACATCATCGCATAGATGTTCAGCGGTTGCTTGGAGGGATTACCCGAGCTTTGTGGAGACATAATCACCCTTCTTAATCTCACCCTTGCGATATTCGCGTTGAATTTCTCCAACCGAACGATCGGGGCTGACTTTGCGAATAATAATCCGTCCGAGGTATTGGTCGCCGCGGAAGATGTCAAGCGTGTTGCCGACGCTCAAGCCATCATCTTTGCCGAGTGAAACTTCGACAAAATTGTTCGAGCCGATCGCAGTGACGCGACCGTCCAATTTCGGCGGAACGCCGTCGACGTTCGTAAATTCAGTTAAGCCGTTGGCGTTCAATACGCGTTTTTGTCGCGAAACTTGGACAGCCAACTGATTTTCACGTTCTTTCAAGCGTTCTTCGTTCGTTTGCAGCGATTGCACGCGATCGCTGGTCGCAACGACGTTATCGAACATCGCGTCCCGGTTTTGCAGAGCGGTTTGCAGCTTGTTTTCTAGTTCGGTGTTTCGAGTTTCAGCCGCAATCGCCACTTTGCTGGCTTGATCGAGCGCGGCGCTCTTTTGATCCAGTTCTTTCACCTTTTGATCAAGCGACGCTTGTTGAGTTGCGAGTTGACGCTCTTGCTGCGAGCTACGAACTTGCAATGCCGCCAACGCGTAGCGTCTTGCGACGCGCTCTTGTTCGAGCATCTGCTTCGTTTCGGCGAGTTGTTGCTCGAGTTCGGTACGTTTGGACGATAGCGTCTGATTGGTTGTCGTGAGCGTTTTCGCTTCGTCCTTCCAGTTCTTGTGCGTGGCATACACGGCGACTGAGAACGCCATGAACACGAGGCTCATCACAAAGATGAGAACTGTGAAGATCTTACCGATGAGGTTCATCGAATTCGACTCCTT
>JBITAD010000029.1:4421-4972 GCA_044439945.1 Blastopirellula sp. JB062 | reverse complement strand
GAATGTAGGTCGCCAGGCCGAGAAAATTGAACGCTAGGGCCACCACAATCGTTACGCTGGGCGGGTTGATGACATGTTTCCACCAGCCGCGCGACAGGCCGCCTGCGATCATGCCGACGCAAACCGTCCAAATGGCCAGTTCAACTCCGACGTTGTGAAGAAACAAAACGCCGAGCGCGTCTTTGCCGAACAGATTTTCGACCAGCGGCAATGGAACGAAACCATAGTTGAACACGCCGACGCAAACGCCGAACGAACTGAACGTTTTGGGCGAGAGCATGCCGGTCCAGCGTCCGGTCAGTTTCGCGAACCAGGCGGCGATCAAGGTTCCGCCGGCGACGCTGATAAAGCCGAACAGCGGCGGCATATAGATATTGGTGGCGTCGTCAAATGCCGGATTTCCGACGACCGAACGAAAAATCAGGCAAGGTACCAAGACGCGGATGCAGAGCTTCAGCATCCCTTCGTCCGCTTCGCGACTGAGCCAACCGAGATGACGCGCCGAACCGCCGATCGACATCACAAGAAAGACGGCGACGGTCAGGCCCAGG
>JBITAD010000029.1:0-4411 GCA_044439945.1 Blastopirellula sp. JB062 | reverse complement strand
CAGGATGGTTGGTATTTGTTCAATCATGGCTTTCGACAGAATAGTTTGCTTTTCTCCCCTTCACAACGGCGCCTTGGCGGTTGCCAGCATGCGGAAGTCCGTTGAAGATAAGCTTGGGGCGATGGGCGCTATTCTCTTCAAGAAAAAAGGAAAATCGCTTGCAGTGCGAACCGAACGATCGCGAAGTGCTCGGTATCGTCGTGGTCGATCATGGCAGTCGGCGCGCCGCCAGCAATGATTTGTTGTTGGATGTGGTGCGACTTTTTCGGCAAACCACGGGGCATGCGATCGTCGAAGCGGCGCATATGGAGTTGGCCGAACCGTCGATTTCGGCGGCGTTCGCCAAGTGCGTCGCACAAGGCGCTAGCGTCGTCGTCGTGCATCCCTATTTTCTCTCGCCAGGAAGGCATTGGAGCGAAGACATTCCACGTTTGGCCGCCCAGGCGGCGGCCGAGCATCCCGGCGTACGGCATCTGGTGACGGCGCCGCTCGGTTTGCATCAAAAAATGGCGGAAATCATGAGCGAGCGGATCGAGGTTTGTTTGGCCCGCTGTCGCGGAGAAGAAGTTGAATGCGGCGTTTGCGACGAGCGAACTCGCTGCCGCTGGCAGTCTTAGCCGCAGGGTTCGCCGCTGTACTTTAGATGGCGGTTGTTTTAAGTTGCATGGCCGTACCCCCTTTATCGTGACGTTTGTTTCCGAGCTTCTGGGACTTCTGCGAGTTTTATTATGCCCCCGCTTTCGATTTCGCCTGGCAAAACGAAGATTGGTTGGATTGGTACCGGTGTCATGGGGGTCAGCATGTGCGGCCATTTGATCGACGCCGGATTTTCAGCGACCGTCTATAACCGGACGAAATCGAAGGCGCAACCGCTGCTCGACAAAGGGGCGGCCTGGGCGGAAACGCCGCGCGAAGTCGCCCAAGCGAGCGACGTGATCTTTACGATCGTCGGATTTCCGGCGGATGTACGAGACGTCATCTTGGGCGAAGAGGGAGCGTTGGCCGGATCGAAGCGGGGCGACGTCATCGTCGATATGACGACGAGCGAGCCGTCGCTGGCGATCGAAATTGCCGAAATCGCAGCCGAAAAAGGGGTAGAGAGCGTCGATGCGCCGGTCTCAGGGGGCGACGTGGGCGCTAAGCAAGCTCGCCTTTCGATCATGATCGGAGGCGACGAAGCGGTCGTTGCCGCGCTCAACCCATGCTGGGAAGCGATGGGCAAGACGATCGTCCGCCAAGGGGGCCCCGGCGCCGGGCAACATACGAAAATGGTCAACCAGACGTTGATCGCATCCGGAATGATCGCCGTTTGCGAAGGCCTGTTGTACGCCTACAAAGCGGGGCTCGATCTCGAAACGGTGCTGCAATCGGTCAGTTCGGGCGCCGCCGGCAGTTGGTCGCTTAGCAATCTGGCCCCGCGGATTATTCAAAACGACTTTGATCCCGGTTTTTTTATCGAGCATTTTCTCAAAGATATGGGCATTGCGCTGGCCGAATCACGGCGGATGGGGATCGCTTTGCCTGGTTTGGCGCTGGCCGAGCAGCTCTATCAGGGGGCTTGCGCACAAGGGCGAGGACGCGACGGAACGCAGGCGTTATTTCTTACCTTAGCGCAATTGAGCGGAGTCGATTGGAAAGACCGATAAGCGAAGTTCGTTGCGAGAGTTGAAGCGAAGATAAATTTCCCGCAAAAACGGTCTACCTCGACCGGCGGACGAATCGGCCAAGAATCGCTCGGCGGCGGTCGAAACTAAGGAGGGCGGCGAGTTGCCGGTCAATTTTTCGGCAGGCCGAGAAATTGGTCGATTGGTTGAACCTTGGGTGCGACTTGCCTATCCTTATACGATGCGAGAATTGTCGCTAGGGCCGTCTGTGCGGCTCATTTTTTTTCTCATATTGCTACGGAGTTGAATTAGGTGAACGCTACGACCGCTACCGACACGGGACTGATGCTTGGCGCTGACATCATGATCGAATCGTTGGTACGGCACGGCGTAGACGTAATCTTCGCCTATCCCGGCGGTTGCAGCATGCCGTTGCATCAATCGTTGACCCGTTACAAAGACAAGATCCGCACCATCTTGCCGCGCCACGAGCAGGGAGGCGGTTTCGCCGCCCAAGGCGTCGCCCGCACCACGGGCAAAGTGGGCGTTTGCATGGCGACCAGCGGCCCTGGCGCCACGAACCTGGTCACGGCTATCGCCGACGCCAAGCTTGACAGCATTCCGATGGTGGCGATCAGCGCCCAAGTGCCGCGTGCGGTTATCGGTTCCGACGCTTTCCAAGAGACGCCGATTGTCGAAGTTTGTCGCGGCATCACCAAGCATCACTATTTGGTGACCGATCTGGCCGATTTGACCCGGATCATGAAAGAGGCGTTCCATATCGCCTCGACCGGCCGACCTGGCCCGGTTTTGATTGACATCCCGAAAGACGTTCAGCTGGAACAAATCGTTCCCGATTGGGACTGCCCGATGAATCTGCCGGGCTACAATCTCGAGTCGCGCGTCGCTAAGCCGGAGCAGATCAAGCAGATCGCTGCGGCGATCAAACGCGCCAAACGTCCGATCGTTTACGCGGGCGGCGGAATTGTGACCTCGGGCGCTTCGGAAGAACTGCGCGAGTTGGTCGACAAAACCGGCATTCCGATCACGACGACGGTGATGGGGCTGGGCACTTATCCCGGCGACGCTCCGCTAAGCATGGACATGCTGGGCATGCACGGCACCGTCTACGCCAACTACGCCGTGCAAAATTGCGATTTGTTGATTTCGCTCGGCGTTCGTTTTGACGATCGGGTGACGGGCAAGCTGGCCGAATTCGCCAAGCAAGCGAAGATCATCCACATCGATATCGATCCTTCCGAGATCAACAAAAACAAGCTGGCCCACTTCCCGGTGATTAGCGATCTGAAACCGGCCTTGCGGATGTTGTGCGACATCGTCGAGAAACCGGAAGATATCTCCGATTGGGTCGCCCAGTGCGCCAAATGGAAGAAAGAAGAGCCGCTAAAGTACGATCCGTCGTTTGACGGCATTTTGCAGCAGCACGCGATCGCCGAGCTGAACGACATTTGCAAAGACCGCGAAACGATCATTTCGGTCGGCGTCGGTCAGCATCAGATGTGGGCCGCGCAGTTCTACAAGTTTAAGAAGCCGCGCACCTGGCTCAGCAGCAGCGGTTTGGGGTCGATGGGTTTCGGTCTGCCGGCGGCGATGGGAGCCCAAGCGGCGTATCCCGACGCGTTGTGCATCGACATCGAAGGGGACGGCAGCTTTACGATGAATATCCAAGAGCTGGCGACCTGCTTCTGCGAAAAGTTGCCGGTGAAGGTCTTGCTGCTGAACAACCAGCATCTTGGCATGGTGGTGCAGTGGGAAGATCGCTTCATGTCGGGCAACCGCGCTCATACGTATCTCGGCCCGGTCGATCACCCCGAAGCGACCGGCGAAGGGGCGGAACGGTATGCGTCGGAACGTTATCCCGACTTCGTGCAGATCGCCAAAGGCTTCGGCTGCGGCGGCGCCACGGTAAGTCGCAAAGCCGACCTGCGAGCCGCGATCGAAGAGATGATCGATTACGACGGCCCGTACGTGCTTGACGTTCAAGTGCCGTACCAAGAGCAGGTGCTGCCGATGATCCCCTCGGGCATGACGGTCAACGACATCATCAAAGAGTAGCGGTTAATTCCGCTAACGACGAAATCTGCAAAGAAAGCTGGTCATTTTGATCAGCTTTCTTTTTTTGGGGCTTCCGATGCCTAGCAAGTTGGGAAAGGGTTCCGCTCGCTCGTGAATCTCGTTTGACCGTCAACTGCGCTCTTTCGGCAAATGAAACGCCGCTATATTGCCAAACTAGCGCAAGTAGGGGGGCCTATCTTGCCAAAAATAAGGTTTTTTCCTGGTGCGGACGTATGCTATAGTTGTCATGCACTTCAAAAATCCGTCTCATGAATCCTTCCACTTGTCGCACTGATTACATTTTTAGTTAGCGGTCTCCTTCGCTCAAGATTCTGGCAAAGCAGGTAAGCCCAGCGATCGCGTCGCGATTTAGCGATCCGACAAAGAGCGGAGTACGGTCTACTAGAGATGGCGAAGCTATGGGCAGCACACACTATCGGCATTGAAGGCAGCGCGGAAGAACTGCGCTGCGTGAGACATTTTGCCTGTAGCTGAAAGTCCATGACCAACGTCCCCTCGCTGTATCTCGTTGATGACGACGTGGCGGTGATTGATTCGCTCCAAAGATTGGTCGAATCGATTCCCTTGCCGGTCGTCTCGATCTTGCAAACCGAACGATTGCTCGACCTGCTTCATAGCGGGTCCTGCGGTTGCCTGCTGCTGAAACTGCAACCTGATCATCTTGATTTATTGAAACAGGCGAATTCGCTTTCCGTATCGCTAGAGGCGAT
>JBITAD010000028.1:0-4977 GCA_044439945.1 Blastopirellula sp. JB062 | reverse complement strand
CTTGCTGAGTCTGGTAGAGACGCTTGGCGGCTGTTTCAGCAACGCGGGAAAAATCGTCGACTTCGATTTCGACGCCGGACGACATACGTATCGCCTCCGGGTGAAGATAGTTTTCTAAGCTTCGCTTCTTTGTCAGCGCGGCCCAACAGTGCGGACGACGCTGAATCGTTTCCACCGCCTGGCGGCGATAGTCGGTTTCCGGCGGCAATTCATGATCGTAAAGATGGAACTCCGGCAAGCCAAACGCTTCAAGCCGATGCGTCCAGGCGCTGACATGGCCGCCGCCAAACGGCAGAAAGATGATTTCGCCCCGTTCTTCTCCAGCCATTAAGTCAGGCAGGCTGGCGTCGTGCCGATGACAAATGCGAGAAATGCGTTGAAGGAATTCAACGTCGTTGGTTCCTTCAACGACGATCAAAAGGCGCCGGACGGGATCGCAAATTCTGTCGTCAAGAGAAGTTGTGGGTTCATGCTCCATACGCTTCGTTATTCCTGTTGATGAAGTTGAATTGGTTGAAAGTTACTCTCCTGATGAAACTCGGTCGTCAGCGACTCTGACATCGTTTGCCCGAGTGCCGATTCTAGAAAGCGACTGGCCTGGCGGCACTCCTCGCCTACAAAGCCGTGCGTCTCGACGCGGGTCGTTCCATCGGACAAGACGATCACTTCAATCGTTTTCAATGGGATTCTCCTGTTTGAATGGTCAGTTTGATGGCGCCATTGGACAAGGCTTGCTCCTGTACGCTGTGCCCGGCCCGACGAGCTTCCAACAGCGCCTTCTCTACCGCATAACTCTGCAAGAAAGAATCAAGCTGACGCTGCTCGCCCCATCGACCGTTGAAATTATCGAAGTCGATTCGCCCCGTTTGCACATTGGCGACGACCGCGTATCGCCAACGGGGCAACTGCACCGCCCAGCCGGTCTTTCTTTCGCTAAAGAGACGAACTTCGCCAAACGTTGGCTCCGGCAGCGACAAACGCTGAGTCGCCATGCGAATCGCCTCGACATCACGAACTTCCGTTTGAATTTGAACAATGTGAGACATGCGTAATCCTTCAAGAAACGAAAATGCCCCGAGACGCGCGATTTGGCGTCCCGAGGCCGAAACATGAACTTTGAACACGCTCGCAGCGAAATGGCTTTCTGCGAACAGTTAAATTCCTTCACTACTCTTTATGACGCGAAATCGCCAAACATTTAGCGAGATCGCCGCCAACGCTATCAAAACCCTTTCCGAGGCGAAATCCAGCCGCGATGAATTCCTAGCCAACGAGCGAACCATATCAACAGCAGTGCGACGCCGCCTCCTAGCAACCAAGCAAGCGCTCCCTCGATCGTGCCAGTCAACCGTTCGGTCGGCGCTGATAACACCCCCGGCTTACGAATCACTACGTGCTCGCCGCTTGCGTCAAGCACGATCTCATCTCCGCCGAGAATTCGTTCTGCATTGGGAATGAACGCCGCCAGAAACGTCACCGAACCGATCGATTTGCCCGGATTTTTCTCGATAAACCGTTTGAGCCAGGTGAAAAATCGGGGCGGATTGGCGGAGATAATCTCTTGCAACTGGTTTCGTTGTTTTAGCGGTACCGTAGAGAGATCGTCGAGATATTTTCCCAAGGTGATCGCTTCATCGCGCTGTAGTGCGCGGCATAGTCGGCTCCCTTGTTTCGGCCAAGTCCGCACGATTTCTAGCCCGACTCCTGGCTGCTGGATCTCGCTGCGTAAAACGTCGGCGCCGAATTCGTCCGTCGCCTGCGCTAGCGCCTTGCCGCGCGTTCCACCAGCGAGCCTTGACGCCGCAACCGGAATCTCCGCATCGGAAAGCTGATTGAGCGCATTGATAATCGCGCCTGGTGAGGGGGCATTATCGAGCGCCCGAACGATCTCCGGCCCATGCCGAGCTGCCAGTTCGGTCGTCTCGGAAACCAGCGATTCGCCCCCCTCACGGAGCACCTTGGCCGATACGCGTTCCACAACTTCCGCGCTGACTTCTCTCGTGATTCGCTCCGCTCCCTCCTCCGCCGCTTGCTTGGTAAAGAATCGCGCGATCGCCTTAGTGAGCGCCCCAGCCGGCGAGGCGCTAGCGGCGCTGAAATCCAACACCGCCAGAATGAACGTCATGAACAGGAAGCCGATCATTCTCATGCGGATTCTCCCAGCATCCGTTGCCTTAGCGATTCTTGATAGGCCCGCTGCAGTTGATCGCAGCTATTCTGCAGCATGCTCTTCAGACCGGGGCTCAACTCTCCTTCCGGTTCTTCCACTGCGACGCCATCGAGCACGGCCGTCTCTATCTGATCCAACAGACCGTTTAACTGCTGGGTCAGCGTCGCCTTCGTGCTTTCCGTCAGCCAATAGTCGATCACCAGTCCAACGACGATGCCGCCGGCGATTCCAACGCCAGAACCGATCGGACCTGCGGCCAGACCTCCGCCTCCTCCGACGGCAGCGCCTCCTACTGTCGCCCCGCCGGCCGCGCTTCCCAGCCGTACCGCAATGGCGGCGAACATCTGTTCGATCACCGATCCTGTGACCACGAGCCCTACCTCAGTAACGACGAAAACGGTCGCATCACGGGCGGCGTTCTCTGCCGAAGCGTTTTGAAGTTGGCTGATGATTTCCTTGGATAACGTGTCGACATCCAGCTGCTGCAACTCCGGTATGGCCAAGTCGCCCGAGGCGGATTGAATCTGCGACAGCATTTTGCCACGATTCGCTTCTAGATCTTGCTGAAAGATCGACAGAGACGACTCGATGTCGTGTTGAAGCGCCTCGGCGGAAATGACATGCTTGGCCAGCTTACCGGCGATCAGCAGCCGGACCGATCCATTCTGGTACAGCCAGTCTTTCGGCATTCGCGCCACAACCCCAAATCTCGTCCCCAGACTGGTCACATCCTCGGCAAAGTGAGTGATGCCCGCCCGATAGCCTGCGAACGATTCAACGACTCGCGCCACGCAACGTTCCGCCGCTTCCCGATTGACCTGATCCGCTTCCTCAATTGAGGGCAGCACTTGCTCATAGAAGATTTTTTGACGGATCTCGATCTGATCTGACTGCATCACGGCGGCAACTGCCTGTGTGCTGTTGTTCTGCCGCGCCCCCTCGGGAGATTTAGTGACCATTCCGATGGCTGCCACGCCGCTAACCATCAAGACCAGCACTCCGAATATCGCCAATCTTGAACCTGCTTGATTGTTACGGCGAACTGGACGACGCACGCTCGACTGTCTCTTATTCTCCATACTCAAACCTCTTTCAAAAACCTTTCAGCGAGAAGCGAGGTAGTCAGGCGATCTGACAAAATTGCCCGCCACTCGTTTTTTCGGCCGCCTTTGATATCGATGGCTTGTGGATATCGTCGCAGTCGATCACCGTAAGCACGACATTGATACAAGCCCGGTTCTTCCGGTGTACGGCCCATCCAGAAGCCGCACACGACAGAAGATGTCGGAATTGATTACCTGCGCACGGGTGCCCGCCGGTGTCAGCATGCATCGGCCGGAACTGACAAGTTGTTCAAATGCGAGGACATTACCCGTACCTACACACTCCATCATCGCCGCCAAATCATCGTCAGAGCTTGCAACTGGTATAACTTCTAGCGGTGGGCTAGCCAGGCTGACGACTGTCCCGGGCGGCGCCATTTGAGCCGCTACCGACTTCCTGACGTTGATGTTGTGTGCCGTCCACACTTCCTTGAGCTTGTATTTACTATCCGCCATGATGATTCGAAGCACCACAAAGTGGATCGGAATACAGAACGAGATCTGCTCCTCGTTCTGAGACTTGGAACGAACAACGCCGATCACTCGTCCAAATTCATCAAAAACCGGCCCGCCTGAATTGCCCGGATTCACCGCAGCGCCCATTTGGTAATGATCGAATCCGTCGATCTTGTGAACGGTGCTCATCACCCCTTTCGTGACTGCCGTGTTCAAAACCTCCCTCCCAAACAGACTCGGATTTCCAATAATTGTGATCTCCTGACCGCGCTGAAATTTATAATCCCTGGCGATCATGACAGGCGGAAATTCCACCCGGTCGCTTAGCAACAAAACAGCGAGATCACATTTCGTATCTTCGGCCAGCAAAGTGACTTTGAACGGACCGCGACGTCCAACTTTAGCGGCAGGACTGTAGGCCTTTAGATTCTCAAACTCTCCGGTCGCCCCATTCACGGCTTCTGAAGCGATGACATGACTATTGGTCACGATCATCCTCTCATTGACGAGAAACCCTGTACCCACGGACGCCGTACCTTGGAGAAGAAACACAGAGCATTCATTGGCCTGCGCGATCTCGCGCGTCGACATCGGTCGATCAGCATGGTCTCCAAAGAAAATGAGCTGCTTTCCGGTAATAATCGAGATATTGCTCTCGTCCTGATTGGCGTTCTGAGCTGGATTCCCGGAACGGTCTACACCCGCAAGTCCAATCACTCCAATAACCACCAACAGAAGTGCCGCAGGAAGGCCGAAAATGAGCAACGTGCGTGTGGAAACCGGACTCTGTCGACGTCTGTCTCTGTTCGCTTGCGACGGTCTCGTCGCCGGGATCACGGGGGGCGTCGGAGCGGCGGTCCGCTTGCGGACCTTCAAACCGCGGACGCTTTCCGCCAGCACCCAAGTTCCCTCTTCACCTTTTCGAATTTCATGATCTTCCCAAATGAACCCCTGCTCGCCGTATTGCTTCATCTCCTCTACGGAATAAGGGCCGAAAACCTCCTCGGCCGATTTCACATACCATTTTGAATGCTGCTGTTCCGTCATCTGGTCGTCGCCCCCTTCTAATTACAATTTTGCCTGTACAATGTCGCTCCAAAAAATGCGAAAGCAACTTAACGAGGCACGAAAAAAGAGTAGCGATGCTTGTAGGATGTGCCGGGAAACGAGATGACCATCGATACGATGCTTGGATCGAAATCGAGCTGCTCTTCCGGGCGAAACATCTTTTTGTCCCCCTTCTTCCAA